>DYRX01000341.1 GCA_020718525.1 Victivallis vadensis | reverse complement strand
ACAGGCAGGTAAATCCCAACAACAGCAATTTCCACGAGTCAGGAATTCTGGAATTGGATTCTGCGAATATGTATGGCGTTCCCGAAAATACCTCGAGCCAGACGTTCATTTCCCAAAAGTTGCCCCCTGTCCCACGCAAAGACGATAGAGTAAGGGCAGATTTGCGATTTTCGCATACAAGGCTGGGTGGCTGGGATTTAGGTGGCAGTTGTTTATTGCCCAGTTAAATATATTGTTGCTCACTTATGAGCGACAAAACAATTAGACGCCAGCCAAGCTCGGCAAAGTGAGCGACTTATCTTAAGGTTAGGTTTTCCTGATGGGAACGCCGACATCTTGTCGGCTCTCTTCCAGATACCGAGCTGGTGCTCGGTGTTCCCAGGTGAAATCTTTGTGTCTTGTGCCTTTGTGCGAAAACAAGCTCCTATCTTTTCACTTGGCGGCAATCATTTGAAGCAGTGCAAGTGTATGGAAAGCTCAGACATCATAAATTTGACGAAAACTTCATAGCCACCCTTGAGTATGCCGCCAGCCGGTCTATAATAAGACTAGATAAGAGCGAGCGTCTTGCATTTTTTTCTAAATCGAAAGAAAGTATCTTGCTATGAAAACATCCCCATCAAACTCTTTTCGGCAAAGGTCATGCGTTTTTCTAGTCTTTGCTTCTCTGTGCTTCTCTTCTTTGTGCCTTCCAGCATCCTCGGCTCCATTCTATGTGGATATTTCTCATACTGTCAACACTGCGCCTGAAGACGACGGCATCGCCGCCAACGGGAAGGGAGGCTGGACTGACGAAGGAATCAACGACATGTTTGTTTATCCGCCACTGCCAAGCGGCGAGATAGAGCGCAATGCGCATTTCTTCCGCATTATTGATCCGAAAAAGAACAACGGTCTTTCCGTTCTCATGCTTAGAGGTGAGAGCGTTGGCAAAGACAAGCCCGAGTCCGTCACAGTCAAGGTTCCCGATGTGAGAGGCAAATACATCTACTTCCTTCAGCAAAGCGTTGGCAGGAGCAGTGCTCCAGCAGGCTACGAGGCGGCAGTCTATACTGTGGAGTATAAAGACGGCTCCAAGGAAAATATCTCCATAGTGAACGGAAAACATCTGCTCCACTGGTGGTGTTCGCAATGGTGGGAAAACCGCGAACGGGATGCCTGGCCAATAAATATCGGCCGCAATGTTTACACCATGAAATGGAAGCAGTTGATCGGCATATGGGCAACACAATGGCAAAATCCCCATCCCGAGCTCCCAATTTCCGCGATCACGTTCCGTTCGGCAGGCAAGGCAAATCCAGTCATCTGGGCTGTAACAATAGACGATGCGGACTATCACGCCAGCGAGGAATCCAAAAAAGGATCGGCGTGGGGGCGTCCGGCGGATCCGCCGGAAAATTATTTCGAGCCAAAGCTCGCGCTTGAACGCAAGGCCGTATATGAAGAGGCGCTGGCAAACGGCTTTATTGAGGGAATAAGATCTGTCGAAGTGATTGCCCCTGATATGCTTGCAGTTACTGTTGATCCTGCGTTGACAAAGCTTGCATCGGGTCCTTGCCTATCAGGAGATGCGGCGGCATCCACATATCAAAAACCTGAAAGCTTCAAGATAAGCAGTGCCGGCGACAAAAATTATTCCGGAGGCAAAGAGCCGGTCAAGGTTGGCCGCGACAGCTATGAATACTGGAACGGCAATATTGGACCTTTTCCAATGTGCACCACCTATTGGCATACCTTCTATCTGCGTCTTCCAAGTCCTCTGATCTCAGGAAACACATACAAGGTGTCTGTAGCCGGCATTGATCCTTCCCTGCGCAGGGAAATGGAGCTCAGCTATGACGATGCTAAAACGGAGACCAAGGTCGTCAAGGTGAATCAGGTGGCATATGCCGCCGGAGCAGGGCAAAGATACGCCTATCTCGGCTGGTGGGCGGGCGATCTCGGTTCCGTGGATCTCAGCAGTCTTAAAAAATTCGAGGTGATAAATGAGAAGGACGCATCCATCGCGCTGTCGGGCGAACTGCGTCGCCGTGAAGCTTCCCATGATGCCAGCGGCGAGCAGTTGTGGGATATGGATATTTCCCGTCTGCCACGCGGACGCTACCACATCCGCATCCCGGGTCTGGGGATTTCATCCTCCTTCGATGTCGGCGGCGAAGGAATCAAACGCCTCTTCTTGAATACTCAAAGGGCTTTCTATCACCAGCGCTGTGGCTTCCCTCTTGAAGAACCGTACACCAAATTCAAGAAACCGGCATGCCATCTCTGGGTCTATGAGTCCGGCCATATGGCGGACGATCCTAATTATACGCCAAAACCAGGAGAGAAGAAATGCGAATTTCGCGGCGGATATCATGATGCCGCCGACTTTGACTGCTTCACGTATCACCTCAGAGCTACGGCGCAAAATCTTGACGTATATGAGCGCTTCCCCTCCCTCTTCAGTGACAAGCAATTGAACATAGCCGAATCTGGCAATGGTATTCCTGACCTGCTTGACGAGGCTCTTTGGGCGCTTTTCTTTTACCTCGAGCATCAGGCGGATGACGGAGCTGTCCCAAAGGGGCGTTGCAACGATCAGGATTCAAGGAATCAGGATCATGCCAAGTGGGGACCTTTCGGGATTTTCCATGCAGATGCCAAATCCAATCTCGAATATGCCGCAGTAGCCGCCCAGTTCTCAATCCCATACCGCAAATATAACCCAGATCTTGCCGGGCAATATTTGAAATCAGCCATAAAAGCCTTTGACTGGGCTCAGAAGAACCCACCGGAAAAGAAGGACGAATCTATCAATGCTTTTACATTTTGGGCGGCATCCGTGTTGTTCAGAGCCACGGGAGACAAACGCTTCAATGATGCGGCCCTGGCTGCAACATCGCAAGGGAAGCTCCGCATGCATTGGAAGGATGGAGTGCTTGGACCAATGTTCATGTGGCAGTACATCATCTGCGATCGTCCCGGAACTGATGCCGAAATCCAGAAAAACTTCCGCCAGGAGATCATTAAATCAGCCGACTACCAGCTAAAAAACAGGATTGACGCTGAAAGCTACCGCTGGGGAGGGGACTCCAAGCGCGCACTCGGCTGGGGAAATGGAAACGGCGGTGGGCACTACGCCGATCTTCTACTGCGCGCCTACTGGCTGACAGGAGAACGTAAATATCTCGATGCAGCCTCTCTTAATGCCGACTTCCAGCTCGGCTGTAATCCACTGTCAAAGACATTCATATCGGGAATGGGAGCCAGACCGCCAAATCATCCGCAAATTTCAGCATTTCTTTATGAAGCTCCCGGAAAGCGGGGACGCACGGTCGAGGGAATTACAATATACGGGATTTCGAGCGGCAATCCGGCAAACTGGCACCCGGCCGAACGCCCCGTTCTTCGCAGATGGAGAGACCTCGGCAACGGAGGCGCAGAAGTGTCCAGCGAATTCACAATCACTGAGACCATCGGCTTCTCGGCAATGCTCTATGCCGCATTATTCGCAGAGGATAAATAGCGCGGGTTGAAAGTGACGCCGAATCTTGAGAATATCATGTCTGCAGTCTGGACTATTTGGTAGAGGTGCAGGTTCTTTGCCTTCCTTGCGCCGGCAGGTTCCGCCCTCAGACGATTAAGGGGCTGTTGCGAAATAACTTTGACATTTGCCGCCAAGGATTCTGATCTGATTTTTCTGACATGAAGGAGGCGCATGTCGAGACATCTAACGACTGAATGGCGGAAAAAGCGACCAAAAGACTGTCGGTGTCCGGGGCACGGCGGCATATTGTCACTTTCGGAGTCATTCGTCATTTACATATCTCGATATGCGCATATAATCCAGATGTACGGCATCAAGGGTTTTAATCTTCCCTTTCTCTGCGGCGGCGGTCCATTTA
>DYRX01000340.1 GCA_020718525.1 Victivallis vadensis | reverse complement strand
TTGTAGCTCCATTCGGGGGCGGCAGAGAAATGTCCTTTCATCGCATGAAGGGCAAAAGCTCTGTCTGGACTTGGCGAAAAAAACATATCATTCTTTCCAGCCGAGACGGCGCCTGGCCAGACATTTTCAGGATCCGAGATGGCGCTGGTCCTCCAGTGGAAATTTCGGTCTTCGATATCCGGTCTCATGATGAGGGTGACTGGAACGCTGTCCGGCAAAGAAGAGTTGTTTTCCGCCTCGGCAAGTCTGCGTATCTTCATGACGGACGTGTTTTTTCCTGTGATCATGTAAAGCGAGAGGGTAAGTCCGACAGTTTTTCCATTTCCGACAGGGACATCGAATGTCCAAGTTCCTGCACCATCGCCGCCGACGCGGAAGGAGACGCAGTTTTCGGAGCTGAGCGTAACCGATCGGCCGTAGAAGAGCGTCCATATTCTCATGCGTCTCCAGAATACATGCCTGTCCTCGGGGAAATCTGGGCTGAGATTTGCCGCGAGGAGTGCGTCGTATCTGCTTGTCAGCTCCGCCCATCTGATAGGAGCCCTGAGCATGCCGCCTCTTCCGTTCGTGGCAAGAAAGACCTTTCCGTCATCCCTGATTTCATCGTATGAATAGGCCAGGCTGGCGCTGTCCATCGAATGAGGAAGGAGAAGAAGCTGTCCGCATTCTCTTGAAGACGCATTTCTGGCGTATGCTGAAACCATTATTTTGGCGCGTTCGAAAGATGATGGAACTGGGAAGGGCTGAATGATCGCGAAATGCGAGTCCACGTCGTCTTGTTTGAGCGAATCCGCGAAGACCCTGACTTTTTTCCCGTCTGGATACGTGATTTTGAGCCTGAACCTGCATGGTGCGCGGACCAGGAGCGCATGCCCCGGCGGGATCATCACTGTTCTTCTTAGGTCGCCCGGCCAGCTCCATCTCACTATCTTGAGCGGCTCCGTCCTGTTTTCTGAAGCGAAGATTCGGCAAAGCTTTTCCGGATCGTCGAGAAGCTGTCTGCGCAAGCTTTCCAAATCGCAGTCTGCCACGAGTTTGGACCTGCGCAGTGAGCAGAGGAGTTCCAGACACATTGCCGAAGCCTTTTGCATCTCTATTCTGTCCGCTTCGATTTCGCTTCCGTTTTCGCAGTCAAGCACCCGCCGCATCTCGTCCTTTGACCTGCTGAGGCAGAAAACGCCTCCTGGCGGCAGTTTGAGTGCTAGTTTTCCGTCCGGTTCGGCGCGTGGTGAAACTGCTTCTCCTGCAATCAGATCCAGAATACGTTCCTCTTCCGGAATCTTAAATTCCGCCGATTTCCATTCGACTCTGCTTTCCTTTTCGCAGTCGAGATTCACGAGGCAGAGCAGGGATGAGGAGGCGTCTGAGCTTCTTCTGACGAAGCAGAGGGCGTTCTCCGCGCCGGACTCGAGAAATTCAAGCTTTGAGTTGTCCTGGAATGCGGGAAGGGAGATAAGCATAGAATTGAGTCTTCTGATGAGAGAGACCTGGTTGAGCTGGGCGCCCCAGTTGAGGGCGTTCGCTTCATGGACGTCAATTTTTTCTGTTGCGAACCATTCCACGCCGTTTGTGAATCCGAAGACGCCGTTGCTCGAGCAGAGGGCGGACAATGCGGTTCTCATCGAGGCATAAAGAGGAGAAACGGATGCAAGCCTGTTGTTGTCGTGCGTTTCCGCGTAATGCGCCATGATCCCTTCGGAGGCGCTTATTGTTGCCGAGTATGGAACATGGGCTTCTATTTGATTTTTGTCGTAGTTCTGGAAAAGCTCAGAGTATGCCCAGTTCATGTTTGCGAAATTCAAGAGCCTTCTGGTGACTTCCGGATCTCCGCCGAGTCCTTCAAGGAGGAAAATTGTGTCGGGATACTGCTCTCTGACGGCGGAGATGATATACTGCCAGGCGAGCTCTGGAACCATGTAGCCTGCGTCGCATCTGAAGCCGTCAACGCCTCTCGAGCACCAGGTCAGAAAAACGTCGGCTAGATATTTCCAGAGTGTGAATTTATGATGATCTAGCTCTGTAAGGTCTCCCCAAGTCACACCCCAGGCACCAGGGGAATGGATGGAGCCGTCCGCCTCTCTGACAAGCCACTCGGGATGCTCCTCGTGGATTTTCGCCGCCCATCCGGTGTGGTTTATGGCAAGATCAATGAAGATGCGTGCATTGCGGCGGTGGACTCCGTCAACGAGCTCGAGGAACTGCTGAAGCGGTGTTGCTTTTCTGTCGAATTCGGCGTATGCCGGATCAATTGCGGTGAAGTCCAGGGAGGCGTATGGGCTTCCGAATCTTCCCATTCTGGCGTAAACAGTCGGGGTCGGATTGATAGGCAGAAGATGAAGAATCCTGCATTTCAGCGTTCCGATTATGAAGTCGAGCTCCTTCGCAAGCGCCCTGAAAGTCCCGGACGGCGGAATGACAGTGAAGCCGTTTTTGTCGAGGGTCTGAAACGCCTCTTTTTGCTCAGAGGTCGGCATGAGGCTTTTCGGCGTATTTTTGTTTGGACCGAACTGTCTTGGAAATGCGCAATAGATACTGCTGGCACAGCAATACCCGGCAGGTTGGCAGTTGATATGGAAATTATCTCCTTCGGGCCAGATCGGCTGGGTTCCGGAATCTGCTATTATGAAGCATTTTCCTTCAAAATGTCCGACCTCGACAAGGGCAAGCGTGAGCGAGAAATGCCTGGAGTCTTCTCTGATCATCTGGATGTCGTGCCAGTCTTGTCCGCCTCTTGCTCGCCCAGTTTCGATATGGGCGATCATTTCGATCCTTTGCGTCGAGGCTTCACCAAGGTTTGTCCTCAGAAAGGCTTTGCAGGAGGCGGTGTCTGGAACTGCCAAACGTATTTTGATGCAGTCGCCTTTGAAATACAATTTTCTCTCTCCCGGAGCCGGGCTCTGCTTCAAATTGTTCATCTGGCTTTCTCCGTGCGCAAGTATTTTGTCTTCAATGTGTTCGAGATTTCATAGAGCAGGGCTTTCGAAGCCTCCGGCATTGCCAGACGCGAGCCTTGGATGCCTTTTGCTGAAAGAGCCGCAGGATTGTCAAGCAGTTCATCGAGAATTTTCTGGATCTGTCCCGTTTTGAGCTCCTGATCCATCAAAATGGCGGCGGCAGAAGACGAGGCGTAATGGCATGCGTTGTCATACTGATGATTTTCCGCGGCATGCGGATATGGTATGAGGATTGCGGATTTCGCAAAAAACGCGAGTTCGGCGATGGTGCTTCCGCCGGATCGGCAGACAGCGAGATCGGCCGTCGAATAGAACAAATGCATTTCGGGGGATGAATCCAGTATCAGGAGTGGAAAATTTGCCGGCGCGTAATTTTTCTGCACCATCTCCGAGTTGTTGAAGCCGCAGAGATGCATGACTTGGATTTTTCTTTTTGCGGATGATTGCAAAAGTGCCTTTGGAAGCACGGAGTTCAGTGAAAGGGCGCCCTGGCTTCCGCCGAAGACAAAGACCGTTGTCGCATCTTCGGAAAACTTGGCGGAAAACTTGCTGTTCAAGGCTTCGATCGCGTCTTTTCTTGGCAGGATTCCGGACGAGATCAGTTCCTTTCTCAAAGGCATTCCAACGAGACTTGTCATGCACTTGATGGTTTCAGGATTTGCCGGGGGAAAAGAAAGAAACAATTTTTCCGCGAAGCGGCTTAGCAATCGGTTCGCCTTGCCGACTCTTGCGTTGCCGTCGTGGAGAAAAAGGGGGATGCCCAGGAGCTTTGCGGCTATCGAGGGCGCGACGCAGTTGAAGCTTCCCATTGCAAGAACGGCAGACGGGCGGAAGCGCTTCAGCTCTTTCAGCGAGATGCGGGCGTCCCTCAGCAGATCGCAGAAAAAGAGGGCCTTGCTTGCGATGCCTGCCGGATTCCGAGATTGAGGCAGTATTCTGGAGTCAATTCCG
>DYRX01000050.1 GCA_020718525.1 Victivallis vadensis | reverse complement strand
GAAATTATAAATTGCAAAATTAAAAAGTCATAGCAATAATTGGCAAAAATGCCGCACTCTGGGAGTGCAACTGCTTGCAGTGCCTGTTTTCCGAGAGAAAGCAAAAAGCATTTTCAACTATGAAACACGCGGAATTCGCGAAAAGAAAGTTTGCTGATTAGAGTCCTAAAATACCCCGCTTGACGGCTACGCCGATTGTTTTAATCCTGGAGCCGATTCTGATGCCCCTGGGAATTTATCCGCCGGCACCATGATTTCCCCGATGAATTCTGTCAATTCCGTGCCCGAAGGTTGAATTCCGCGCTTCTTAAGCTATCCTTCACCGATGAAGCTCCATATTGTTATTGTCTTGTAAAATATTGCATGATAAGATGTCGCGGCGATATTTCAGCATGATTCCAAAATGTTTTGCTTTTTTCGCCTGCTCGATTTTTTCGAGCAGGCTCCGGCTATTCGTCCTAGCAACCAAATATTAAGGGGGAATTATGTTTCCTGGAAAAAGAACAATTGGTCTCCTGCTGTTTGTGGCGGGGCTAGGAATCACAGGATTGAACGCGCAGAACACGATCCCGTTTGTGCAGGGCGACTCGATCGAGCAGATCAGGGAAAAAATCAGGCAGAACGGCTACAATTTCACTGTCGGAGAGACTTGGGTATACAGACTTTCCGCTGAACAAAAGGCGAAAATATTCCGGACACGCGTCGCGCCACCAATGGACAAAAGAGCAATTTTACCTTTCACAATGCTGAAATCGGCATCAAAGGGAAAACCGGCATCGTTCGACTGGAGAAGTTACAATGGGCATTCCTACATCGGACCAGTCCGCGATCAAGGCTTTGCGGGAACATGCTATGCGTTCGGTGCATGTGCCGCCGCAGAAACGACATACAACTTCAAAAAAGGTATCTTTGACAGCGAATGCATGGATTTTTCAGAATCTTATATTGTCTGGACGCTCGGTTCGACTGCGCCATACAGCGAGCATTTTGGTGGTGATGGTGCTGACTATGAATACTACGAGCTTTACGGTCTGACCAAGAATGGCCCACCCGAAGGTGCGACAGGGATTGAAGGAGTCTGCTCGGAACTGAACTTTCCATATAGGTGGTGGGAGACACCGACCCAGTCTGTAATAGACCAGTCCAAAACATACCCGAGAATCACTTTCAAGCATTGGGCAAGAGTCTATCCGCAGAAATATGAGGACACGACCGAACAGATAAAGACTGCAATCTCGACCTACGGAACAGTTGACGCGGCTATTTACGCTGATGACGCATTCAGTGCATATACCGGTGGAATCTACGAGGACAGCAACACCAAGCCGGATGAAGATCCTTATTATTTCTCTAGATCTAACCATGCCATAGCGCTTGTCGGATGGGACGATGACCCCAACGGCGATGGAAACACTGGAGACGGATCCTGGATCCTCCGCAACAGCTGGGGGAGAAGCTGGGGCGAAGCCGGGTATATGAGAATCAAATACTTCAGCGCCGGGGTCAATTTTGCGGCGGCATTCATGGTCGTGGAAGGAGACGGTCCTTACTCCATAAGCGGGAAAATCAGCGGAGAAGTCCAGGAAGGCGTAACCGTAACACTTTCCGGCGATGCGGCCGACTTCTCCATCTCAGCTTCCGACGGGACATATTCGCTCTCGGGACTTGTGGACGGATCTTATACTGTAATCCCCTCGAAAAAAGGCTATAATTTCAATCCGGCAAGCACTGCGGTTACAATATCAGGGGCAAGCCAGACAGGGACTGATTTCACTTCATCGTCATTCCCGGTCACACTGACAATGGCAGTGTCGCCCGACCAAGGCGGAACAACAAATCCGTCAGGAACCGTCCAGACTCAATCTGCGCAGACTGTTGAAATCGAGGCGATTCCCAATGAGGGCTTCGAGTTCAAGTTCTGGTCGCTTACGGCAGGAGATGCGACAATCGCTGACATAAAGGCAAAAGCGACCACGGTCTCGTCGTTCGGCGATGCGACAGTCACCGCATTTTTCATCTATCCAATAAAACTCGAAAAAGATATTCCAGTCAAGGAAAGCACGACTGACGGCTACAAGCTTTTCTATTTCGAAATCCCGGAAGGAAAGAAAGCTGTTAGAATCTGTGCCAGCTCCAACGCCCCCACTTTGGATAGCCTTGACCTTGGCGTCAACCTTCCTTCGGTAGGAGCCTACCCGTCAAGCACTTTTGAATCGAGTTCTTCGCCACAGGGCTATAGTTTTAGCGGTGATGAGACAGTTGTATTTTTCGATCCACCTGCTGGAAAATACTACATCCTTGTCGAGGAGTATGATACGGGGGGGGATTTCACTATAACTGCAACGTCTTTTGATCCGTCGCCAGGCTCCGTAAAATCGCTCAAAATGTCCTCGACCTACTCCGAATATCTGGGAAAGGGCAAGGAAAGCGGCGGAAGCAACTATGAAGAACACCAGAAGGATAAATACTCTATCCGCATGAAATTCGATGTGAACGCGATTGATGATGCCGCATATGCGGCCATCGGCAAGGAAACAGGAGTCTCATTCTTTTTTGGAGAGTGGTTCCCCGTGGGCATCTATATGCTTCCGCCATATAGCATTGCGGATTTGGGCTTCAAAAAGCTCGGAAATGCAGATAAGACCAGTTTCAAAGGGAATAGGGGCGGTTCCGCAGTGTTTTCCGTCAAGAATTTCAACAGCAATGACAGGCTAAAAACAGTCGAGAAAATAAGCTTGAAGTGGAACAATAAGAAAGAACTATTTGTAACCATCACCGGCACTCCTCTCGATGACAGCAATTACAACATACTCTATCTCGATGGCACGGCTGGCCCCATCCATGACAAGGTTGAGACTCTGGGACTTATCTTCGGCGGACTGGCTTGGCAAATCAATGATCTCAATCTGCCCTACGATGGCAAGATAAAGGTCAAATATGTTATGAAGGATGGCACAGCATTCGAACTTATGTCCTGGAACGTAAAAGGCAAAAAATAAAAGATCTTGCCATATAACTTAAAAAGATCAAGGGAGAAAATGGGTTCACATTTATCATATTTATTTCTGGGCTATAACCATGACTGAAGTTCATACTATGCATCGCCTCCGCTCAATCAAATGTACTGACCATCTAAAATGCTTCACGTTTAATCTCAACGTATTTATTGGACGATACACTAGATTGCGAAGCGCAAAATGGCAATTGCAAAATAAAAATTGAGAATTGCAACGTTCTTGCATGAAAATCGCTCTTGAGTCTGGAAAAAACGCCAAAAACGCCTAGATTAAGCCCCTTGCACTTTGAATTACAATCAGGACATCCGAGGAGAAAGGTGAGCAAAAAAACAGCTTTTCCGAGAAAGCAGGGTCTATATGATTTCAGCAACGAGCACGATGCCTGCGGCGTCGGCTTTGTCGCCAATATAGACGGACAGAGAACCCATAAGATCGTCGAGCAAGGCATAGAAGTGCTGATGCGTCTCCTGCACAGAGGCGCCGTTGGCGGAGATGAGAACACTGGAGACGGAGCTGGCATACTCCTGCAGTTGCCGGTGGAATTTTTCCAGAGGGTTGCTTCCGAATCAGGAATCAGCCTTCCTTCCCGTCCGGGTGATTTCGCTGTCGCCATGCTTTTTCTGCCTAAGGAAAAAAAGGCGAAGCAGGCCTGCGTCCTCATGTTTGAGGATGAATGTGTCAAGCTCGGACTCGATCCTCTCGGCTGGAGGGAGGTTCCATGCGACAACTCCTGCCTAGGCAAACTTGCCATTGATTCACAGCCGGCAATCAGCCAGTTCTTCGTTGGAAAAGGCAAGGACGATTGTGACGCTGACGCCTTCGAGAGAAAGCTCTATGTTCTGCGCAGATGCGCGGAGAGGGCGGCGGAAAAGATTTCCGGCGCGAAAGATATTTTCTATGTGACCAGCCTCTCCTCCAAGACTATCGTCTACAAGGGGCTTTTCACTGCGCCTCAGCTCAAGGCGTTCTATCCGGATTTGAGCGAGCCCGACATGCTGAGCGCGCTTGCCCTGATTCATCAGAGATACAGCACGAACACTTTTCCAACCTGGCAGTTGGCTCAGCCTTTCAGGTTTATCGGGCACAATGGCGAGATCAACACTCTCCGCGGCAACATCAATCAGATGAAGGCGCGCGAAGGCGCCCTGAAATCGCCGCTTTTCGGCGATGATATTCAGAAGCTTTTCCCGATTGTCCAGGAAAACCTCAGCGACTCCGCATGCCTGGACAACGCCCTGGAATTTTTCATAAGGGGGGGGCGCTCCCTTCCGCACTCGATAATGATGCTCATTCCGGAGGCTTGGGGAGACAAGTACCATCTCAGCGTTGACCTCAAGAGCTTTTTCGAATATCATGCCGGGCTGATGGAGCCCTGGGACGGACCTGCGGCTGTTGCATTCTCGGACGGAAGCTCCATAGGCGCCCTGCTGGACAGAAACGGACTTCGTCCGGCAAGATACACTATCACGAAGGACGGCTTCATCGTTCTGGCGTCGGAGACGGGGGTTCTCGATATTCCGCCTGAAAATGTGCTCAGGAAGGGGCGTCTGCGCCCGGGTCAGATGATCTATGTGGACCTTGCGACGAAGCGAGTCCTCTACAATGCTGAAATCAAGAGCCGGATCTCAAGGCGTCAGCCATACCGCAGGTGGCTCGACGAGAACCGCATTGTCCTGCATGGTCTCTTCGACTCCGTCATTCCGCCCTCCTTCGACGAGGAGAAGCTCATTTCAAAGCAGATCCTCTTTGGCTACACTCGCGAGGACCTTAGAATCATCATAAAGGGGATGGCTGACACGGATCACGAGCCGATCGGCTCGATGGGCAATGACGCGGCGCTCGCGGTCCTTTCGGAAAAGCCTCAACTGCTCTTTTCATATTTCAAACAGCTCTTCGCGCAGGTCACAAATCCGCCGATAGATCCTATACGGGAAGAGCTGGTGATGAGTCTGACAACATTCATGGGCAACACGCTGAACATTCTAGAGGAATCCCCTCTCCACGCCCGCCTTGTCAAACTTAAAAACCCGATCATAACGAACGAGGACCTCGAAAGACTGCTCGATCCGTCCTCGCTTTCTCTGAAATCTGCAAAATTGCCGACCTTGTTTCCGGCGGACAAGGACGGCTCGTCCCTCGAAAAGGCGCTCGACAAGCTCTGCAAGGAGGCGGAAAAACTCGTCAGAGACGGAACGAAGGCGCTGGTTCTGAGCGACAGGGAACTTTCTGCGCAGAACATTCCAATTCCTTCGCTTTTAGCGCTTTCTGCAGTGAACCATCATCTGATCAGAAAAGGTCTCAGAACAAGCACAAGCATTGTCGTCGAGACAGGAGAGGCGCGCGAGGTCATGCATTTCGCCCTGCTTCTCGGCTATGGCGCGACCGCGGTGAATCCTTACCTTGCGTTCGAGACTGTCTGCTCCCTTCACAAGAACAGGCATCTAGACGAAGGGCTGAGCATCACGAAGGCGATGGAGAACTACATCAATGCTGTCTGCAAGGGACTCCTGAAGGTGATGTCGAAGATGGGAATTTCCACGCTCCGCAGTTATCGTGGCGCGCAGATATTTGAAGCAGTCGGGCTTGACAAGAAGCTTGTCGAGAAATATTTCACGTCAACTTCATCACGGGTCGGCGGCATAACGCTGGATGTGATAGCGGAAGAGACTAAAATACGCCACAGGAAGGCATTTCCGCCTGCAGTCTCAGGCGTTCCTCCGGCTTTCTCCGAGCTCGATGCGGGCGGACAGTATCAGTACAGAAGAGGCGAAGAGAAGCATCTCTGGACACCGGACACAATTTCAAAGCTTCAGCTTGCGGCAAGGCGGAACGACTATGCCCTCTACAAGGAATATGCATCGCTAATCAACAATCAGGAGAAGCATCTCTGCACGCTGAGGGGGCTCTTCAAATTCAAGTCATCCAGAAAGGCTGTGCCGATTTCAGAAGTCGAACCGGCATCTGAAATCGTAAGGCGATTCGTCACAGGAGCGATGTCATTTGGCTCGATCAGCAAGGAGGCGCACGAGACTCTCGCCATTGCGATGAACAGGCTTGGTGGAATGAGCAACAGCGGAGAGGGCGGGGAAGATCCCGAGCGCTTCAAGCCGCTTCCTAACGGGGACAGCCTATGCTCCGCCATCAAGCAGATTGCAAGCGGAAGATTCGGCGTCACCATTGACTATCTTGTAAGCGCACGGGAGCTTCAAATAAAAATCGCGCAGGGCGCCAAGCCTGGCGAGGGTGGACAGCTTCCAGGCCACAAAGTTGACAAGATAATTGCGAGGGTCCGCCACTCGACTCCCGGCGTCACGCTCATTTCTCCGCCTCCCCACCACGACATATATTCCATCGAGGACCTCGCCCAGCTCATCTACGATCTGAAAAATGCGAACAGCTCGGCAAGAATATCTGTCAAGCTGGTTTCCGAACTGGGGGTTGGAACAATCGCCGCGGGCGTCGCCAAGGCTCACGCCGACATGGTCCTCATAAGCGGGCATGACGGAGGAACAGGCGCATCTCCTCTAAGCTCTATCAAGCACGCTGGAATCCCTTGGGAGATAGGACTTTCCGAAACACAGCAGACATTGGTGTTAAACAAGCTCCGCGACCGCATCAGAGTTCAGGTTGACGGTCAGATGAAGACAGGCAGGGATGTGGTGATTGGCTCGATACTTGGTGCCGAGGAATTCGGATTTGCAACATCAGCCCTCGTTGTCTGCGGCTGCGTGATGATGCGGAAATGCCACAACAACACCTGCCCGGTCGGCGTGGCAACGCAGGATCCGGAACTCAGAAAGCTATACACCGGCAAGCCTGAATATGTCCAGAATTTTCTGCTCATGCTCGCGCAGGAAGTCAGGGAGATACTTGCCGAGCTCGGATTCAGAAAGCTCGACGAGATAATTGGAAAAACGGATCTCCTTGCTGTCAATGAGGCAATTGACTTCTGGAAGGCGAAAAATCTGGATTTCTCGCAGTTGTTTAAAATGCCAGCGGACAAGACACTTCCTGTCCGCCGCGCAAAAGCTCAGGATCACTCCATCGAAAAGGCATATGACTGGCGGATTCTCGAGAAGGCTGGCAAAGCCCTGGATTCGGCGGAAAAGATCTCGCTCGAAATGTCTGTTTCCAACGTTGACAGGAGTGTCGGGACAATCCTCTCGTCAACAGTCGCAAAAAAATATCCCGAGACAGGTCTTCCTGACGGAACAATACGAATTCAATTCAAGGGATGCGCCGGACAGAGCTTCGGGGCGTTTCTGGCGAGGGGAATCGAGTTCACCCTTGTCGGAGAGGCCAACGACTACCTCGGCAAGGGACTTTCGGGAGGAAGAATCATACTCAAGCCACACGAGAATGTATCATTCGATCCATCCGAAAATGTGATTGCCGGGAATGTACTGCTCTACGGCGCTACGAGTGGCGAACTGTATGTCCATGGTCAGGTAGGAGAGCGTTTCGCCATCAGAAACAGTGGCGCGACCGCTGTGATCGAGGGCGCTGGCGACCACTGCTGTGAATACATGACAGGCGGAAGAGTCGTCGTCATCGGTCCGACTGGGATAAATTTTGCCGCCGGCATGAGCGGCGGGATCGCATATGTATATGACGAGCGCAACATATTTGATACGAGATGCAACCTAGACATGGTTGACCTGGAGCACGTCGTTTCCGGATCTGACGCCGAGGAGCTTCGTTCCATGATGGAAAAGCATCATCTTCTCACTGGGAGTTCCAAGGCCAAAGATATTCTCGACAACTGGGAGGATTCCCTCCCCAAGTTTATAAAAGTTCTCCCTATCGAATACAGGAAAGTGCTCGGTCAGATGCTGAAGGAAGATGCGGAAAAAGACAGAGAATTAAAACAGGAATAGTCCAATGGGAAAAGCCAAAGGTTTTTTGGAAATACGCAGGAACGAGCCTGGATACAGGCCGGCGGAAGAGCGCGTGCGCGATTTCGCAGAAGTCGAAAAACGCCTCTCTGATTCGGAAATCAAGGAGCAGGCCGCGAGATGCATGGACTGCGGCATCCCCTTCTGCCACGGATGCGGATGCCCTCTCGGCAATCTCATTCCAGAATGGAACGAGCTGGTATTCAAAGGGCAATGGAAGGACGCTCTTGCACTGCTCTACAAGACAAACAATTTTCCTGAATTCACTGGGCGCATCTGCCCCGCCCTATGCGAAACATCCTGCACAGTGGGAATTTCCGGAGAGCCCGTCTCGATAAGGCAGATAGAGCTCACCCTGGTTGAAAAGGGCTACAGGGACGGTCTGATCAAGCCAAATCCTCCCACATCTAGAAGCGGCTCCAAGGTCGCTGTCGTCGGCTCGGGGCCGGCGGGTCTGGCAGTCGCCGACCAGCTCAACAAGATGGGGCACTCCGTCACAGTCTTCGAGCAGGACCTCAAGCCTGGCGGCTATCTCCGCTACGGAATACCTGACTTCAAGCTCGAAAAGTCAATAGTCAAAAGAAGAATTGATCTGATGGAAGCCGAGGGTGTCAAATTCGAACTTGGAATCTGCGCCGGGAAAGACATCTCCGCGAAGTTCATCAAATCGCGCTTTGACGCGATCTGTCTTGCATGCGGCGCACGCGAAGCAAGAGATCTGAATATACCCGGAAGAGAGCTCAAAGGCATTCATCAGGCTCTCGACTTCCTCAAACAACAGAATATGCGAAATTCGCTGGAATATTTAGCCGGGGAGGAAATCCTTGCCAGCGGTAAAAAAGTCCTGGTCATTGGAGGCGGAGACACAGGCTCTGACTGTATAGGAACATCACTCAGGCAAAACGCAAAGTCAGTAATGCAGATAGAAATCCTGCCCAAGCCCCCCGAAGAAAGGCCAGATTTCACCCCTTGGCCGAGCTGGCCATATGTCCTGCGCACTTCGAGCAGTCACAAGGAGGGCTGTGAAAGGAAATGGTCAGTGCTCAGCAAATCCTTCGAAGGAAAAAATGGACACTTGCGTGGTTTGAATGCCACGATGGTCGAATGGGAATGCGATCCATTCGGAAAGCCTCTCAAAATGAAGGAGATTTCCGGCTCGGAATTCTTCATCGAAGCAGACTTGGCATTCCTGGCAATGGGCTTTGTCGGCGCAGTGAAGCCGGGCATCATAGACGATCTCTCCCTGGCAATGACGAAGCAGGGGACTGTAGAAATTAATGACAGCAAGATGACGTCCGAAAAAGGATGCTTCGCCGCAGGAGATCTAGTGACTGGAGCGTCGCTCGTAGTACGGGCAATGGCTTCAGGCAGAGATTGCGCCGATGCGATCAATGCGTTCCTCTCATGAACGGAAAGCTCTAATGCCAAATTACAAAAATATCCGGCTGTTTTTTTGCTCATGCCTCTTTGCGCTTCTCCTTTCTGGAAATCTTTTCTCGCAGAATGCTGAAGAGGAGACAGGCTCAGCGCATGCAGATTTCATCGCGAAGCTCAGTCCGGAAGAGGCTCTCCCAGAACTTAATGACGCGATCAGAAAGGGGGAGCTAAAGCGATGCTCTCTCGTTCTGGGGCAGTTTCCGGCTCTCATAGACAAGAAGGACAAATTCGCCTGCACTCCCTTGTCAAACGCCGCCTATGCCGGAAACGCGGAGATCGTGAAATTTCTCCTGGAAAAGAAGGCAAATATCTCCATAGCAAACAATTATGGAGATCAGCCGGTCCACAGGGCGGCGCAGGCTGGGCACATGGAGGTGCTGGAACTCCTATTTGCAAACGGCGCAGTGTTCTGGGCAAAAAATAGAAAAGGCGAAACTCCGCTTTTCAAAGCGGCGGGAGAAGGCAAGAAAGAGGCTGTCGAATATCTGATCTCAAAAGGCGATTTCATAAACACTGTTGACAATCAGGACAACACCCCGCTTCACAAGGCCGCCCTCAAGGGAAATCCGGCTTTCATCAAATTCATGCTCTCCATCGGTGCGAAGGCCAACGCAAAGAACAAGGCTGGTAAAAAACCGTCAGACCTCACGCAAAACAGCGAGGTTAAAGCTATTCTCGACGCGAACGATCCGGAAATCAAGAAATAATTGTGAAGCAGTTCACGTAAGCGTACACGGGAGACCTTGTCAAAAGCGGCATTGCCTGCGCGAATGCGCAGACGTTTTGCAATCAGCATATTTGCCCGAAAATTCTTTCGTGTTCCGGAGACCATGGAGCAGGCCAAAGCTTCTCGAATCCGATGCGCGAGAGCTCCGGATTGGTTCCGAAGAGTCTGCGGACTGCGAATTTCGCAGAGACCAAAAGCTGTTTTGGGTGGACGTTCTGCGAGAGTGCCAGTCTGATTGTCCCTACAATTCTGTCGTTCCATGAGAGCTTGCGTTCAAGATCTCTGCACACTCTCTCGACCGAATCGGTGAGGAATGGATTAGTCATCCGTTCGAGAAGATCTTCGGCGTATTGCCTGAAGCCGTCTTCCGTGAAAATCAGGTCATGCCCGGTCCATTTATTGCACAGGGCAAGACCGGACTCGGCAATGAACGCCTCTCGTCCGATTTTGATGAGCTCAGGATGATCTGAGAGCTCGTGCATGAACTTCAATCCCTTTTCGGATGCATGCAGTCCGAGAAGCATGTGTATGGCGTTGTGTCCGTAGAGTTTTGCCTCCTCGAATGGGAGCAGTTCGTCTTTCGCAAGCAGTCCGCTGGTTTTGCGCGACTCTATTCGGGGGCAGGAACTTATGAGGATTTTGTTGAACTCTTCGACCAGGTGTCCTCGTCCGCAGGCTGGACAAAGTCCGGGAAGATTGCGTGCGCGGCATTCGTCCGCCGAGATTACGCCGCTCATTTTTCCGATCACAGTATTGAGGAAATGTGTGTCGGGGAATTTGCACCCGATGCTTTCTTCGAGGATTTCGGCGGCGCGGTTGTCGTTTTCCGCAGTATAGATGAGACGTCTTTTGGCGGGTTTACTTTCGAAGGCGCGTCTCAGCCATGGGGAGATATGCTTGAAAAATTTGACTCCGGGAAGAGCTGTGGCAAGCTCGTCGGCATCTGACGCAAACTCTATAAGGTCTTCGAGATCTTGCTCTTCTGTCGGATCGAATGTTTCTATTCCTCTAATTTCTTCCGGGAATATTCCGTCTTTGCCTGCAATGTTTATTCTGATTGTGCCAGCGCCGGCACGTATGCCGGAGACAAGATTTTTGTCCACATCGGCGACGGCGATCCTATCAAAACCGCCATCGCGTGCACCTAGCAGGAATATTCCTGTCTGTATTGGACCAAGTCCGATTCCAAGGAACTTTGACATCTATTTCTCCCCAGTTCAATTCAAGGATATTCGTTGCAGAGCAAGTGGAGTGGTTTCTCGTCCTCCTCGATTTCAGGGAATCTCCCAATCTTGCCGTGAAAACGGTTGTCGTTCGAATCGTCGTTCACCATCGAGACTTCTCCGATGAGGCACATGGACTTTTCCGCCCAGAAACGATGGTAGACATATGGTTCCAGCGTGATGCTTTCACCGGGTCCGAGTCTCAGAGTGTCGCCCGACTTGAGTTTTCTAGTTATTCCGTCGGTCTGAACCGAGAATGATTTTTTCGAGATTTTTTCATTTCCATCGGCCTTCCAGAGTTTCATCACGAGGTCGCCGCCGCCCCTGTTTATGATGTCCTCCATCTTGTTCCAGTGGAAATGCGTAGGAGTCACTTGAGCGACTTTCGATATCATGATTTTCTCCGCATACGTCTTGCCGCCCTTCGCCCCGTATTCTCCGTTCCTGATCGTGAAGAGCAAAAGACCTGTCTTCTCGAAATTTCCCGAACCAAAATCTGTTATGTCCCATCCGAGCTTGTTTCTTTTTATCTCCTCGCATCCGAGTCCTTTTTTCTTCCAGTCGGAGGGCGACCAGAAAGCCCATGGCGGCAGTTCGAACCTGTGTTTAGCGAAGAAGGCTTTCGCCTCCCTAAGATAAGCGTTCAATTCAGATCTTTTCACTTCTTTCTTATCCTATTATTTGTGTTCATGTCCTATGAAGGGCGTAAATCTGCACTGCGAAATAGTAAAATTCAAGCGTCATTTCTCTGCAGAACCTATAAGTATCTGCATGAATAGTCTGTCGTCATAGGACTTCCCAGCCGTGAAATTCTCTCCTGCTCCACTCGTTTTCTGCGCAAAGAGATATCTGAGCAAATTTATCCCGCGAATCTTGAAAAAAATCAAAACTCAATGGATATTGTCCGCGTTTCGCTCTCGTCGCCTCGGTTTTTCCAAAACAAAAGGGAGATGGTCGCATGCGGGAACTAAGTTTGCCGGAACTCCTGAAAGGCGGATGGATATGGTCATCCGGATCGGACAGAATCAATTCCTTCGCCTTTTTCAGACGAGAATTTTCCCTGGGAAGCGTGACATCCGACGCGAGGCTTTGGCTCAGTGCCTCCGGAAAATATCAGCTCCGTGTAAATGGTCGCCTGGTCGGAACCGGTCCCTCAGTTTCCGGCAGGGAGTCCTGCTTCGCCGATTTCTACGACCTCTCGTTCTATCTTGAGACCGGCGCGAACACGATCGCCATTCTCGTCAACCATTGCACCCTTCCCCAGATAGCCTCGGAAATCAAAGCTCCAGGTCTATGGTGCCAGTTGAACATTGACGACGAGCCATTTCTGTGGACAGATTCCAAGTTCCGATTTCTGGAGGGCGACTGCTATCTGGACGGGACGCCGCTTAAATCGCGCATAACCGGATACACCGAACTTCTTGATATGGAGTCATTTCCGGCAGGCTGGTCTGAGGCGCAGTTCCAGGACGACGACTGGAAGAATGCAATACCGACGAAATCCGCCGGCGAGCGCGGGAGGCTAAGTCCATTTCCGGAGGCGGCGCCTGAATCCGAGCTCATCGAAAATATTGCACCGACAGTGAAAGGGCTCGTTTCAAGAAAATGCGCCAGCGCGAATGTATCTTTCGCAACTCTTTCGAAAAAAGGGATCTGGTCCGGAGTCTATGCAGCCGAAACATACATATTCAGCGAGGAAAGTCTCGATATCAGATTCTCCGTAATCGCTGACGACAGCCTCAAGGTATTTGTCAATGAATCGGAAGTTCTCGACTATGCGTCGCGCGACTATCTGCCGCCGGATTCGCCAGAGCTTTATCTTCAGTCGAGCCTCGACATTGGCGCAAGAGGAGTCATCGCACTAAAAAATGGCTGGAACAAAATTCTCGTCGTCCAGGACTGCCGAAGCGGTAGAACTGGCTTCTTCATGAGCTTCCCAGACGTCGCAGAAGGCAACATGAAATTTTTTCCATCCACTTTGGATGATGCCCGTGAGGGCTGGACAGTTGCCGGTCCACTCAGAATGCAGTATTCCGCGATTGACTCTACAATACTGCTAAAGGGTCTCAGAAGCTCCGCGCATTTCACTCCGTCCCTCTCTAATGTTCTTGACCCGGCTTCGCTTCTGAGGATTTCCCGCTTCCAGTCGTCGGATACTGAAGTCCCCCAGGACGGAAGCCCAATCGAGCTGGCGCAGTCTGAATATCTGCTATTCGACATAGGGCGTCAGTCCTACGGAGTCCCATGCCTGGAATTCAGCTCGGAGGAGCCCTCGACGATTGACATAGTCAGCGCGGACAGGATGATTGACAGCGCCCTCTCGCCCTTTGACTCCTCTGGAAGAAAAATTTCTTCGCTCAAACTGAAGCCTGGCGATTCATCCTGGACGGCGTTTTCCCCGGAAGGATGCCGCTACATAATGGTCTGTGTGAGAAAGGCTTCCGCTCCTGTCACAGTTGTTTCCGCCTCCTTCAGCAGATTCTTTTTGAACATTCCTGAAACGGCGTTCCATTCTTCTGACGAGACGATCAACTCCATATGGAATTCCGGGATCTCGACTCTCAAAAATTGCGTGCTGGGGCGCTTCATGGACAGCCCATGCGGCTACCAGGCGCAGTTCCTTGGCGAGGCGATGATCCAGTCGCTTGCCTCTTTCTACAGCTTCGGCAATTCAAATCTCGCCCGCAATTCCATCAAGCAGTTCGCCCTCTCCCAGCACGAGAACGGACTGATCCCCGCCGCATCTCCGAGCTCTTTCGAGATTGAACTGCTCGACTATGCCATGCTCTGGCCTGTCTGGCTTGCGAAATTCGCAAGACTAGGTTTGAGCAAAGACGAGATCGTCGCCTTGAAGCCGTCCCTGGACGCGCTTCTGAAATTTCTGGCCTCCATTGAAAACCCCGGGACATCACTGATAGGCGGCGGGGAACTGAAGCTTCGCTTTCTCATTGACTACTGCGATATCCCGAAAAACGGGATTTCAACCGCGCTCAACTCGCTATATTCGAGGGCATTGCTATCTTCAGCCGACATCTATGAAAGGCTGGAAGACACCGAAAGAGCCGCTGAATGCAGAAGCAAGGCGGCAGAGATAGCTTCGACAATCCGTGAGCAGTGCTGGGATCAGGAACGGGCTCTTTTCTGCGATCTGCTGGCATCCGGAGATGAGGACAGGACTTTTTCCATGCAGACAAATGTCCTGGCAATATTTGGCGGAGTTGCAGAAGCTTCCGAATATGAAAGGATCTTTGCCGCCATCACGACGGATTCTCCGCCCTTCATACAATTGGCGGATCAGACAACTCCCTATTTTGCATATTTTGTGATGGAGACCTTCTTTGCGCTCGGGAAAACCGAATGGACGGCGCAGTTCATGAAGCACTTCTGGGGAAAGATCATCCAGAACGATGGCGATTGCCTATGGTCCTTTTTCCCTCTGCCGCATCAGACAGAGCCCGATACAGACATCTGCCATGGTTTCAGCGCATCCCCAAATTTCTTCATAATAACGGAGCTCGCAGGGATACGTCCGGACGAGTCCGGCTTCGGCAGAATCTTCTTCAAACCAGCCTTTTCTGTTCTTAAAAATGCGAGGATCGCCCTCAATTGCAGTGAGGGAAGAATCAACATTTCCTGGACATCCGCAGAAGACGGTTCGATAGAGATTCAAGTGGATTCCGGCTTCAAGCTTGAAATAGCGGTTTTGATTGAACCCAAAATACTCGACAAGTGCACACTGGCGGTTGGTCCGACGGTGAGCATACTCGAAGCCGTATGAGAGAGAATGCAGACAAGCCCCACCCGCGACAAGGACAGAAGCGAATGAATACTGGAAAAATGGAAGATAAAAAGTGCCTGGCTCTGATCCCCGCCAGGGGAGGAAGCAAAAGAATCCCCAGAAAAAACTTGAAGGATTTTTGTGGCAAGCCCATTATTTCATACCCGATATCGGCGGCTCTCCAGTCTGGAATCTTCTCGGAAGTCATGGTGTCAACAGACGACAGCAAAATTGCGGATTTCGCAATCTCTAAAGGTGCTTCAGTGCCGTTCAGAAGATCTCCGCAGACATCCAGCGACTACGCCACAATCAATGAGGTCATTGAAGAAACTTTGATCAACTATCTTTCGCTGAAAACAAGCTTCGACTATTTCTGCTGTATCCTGCCGACAGCCGCCTTCATCACCCCGGCAATACTTTCGGAGTCCTTCTCAAAAATGATTGCAATGTCGGCGGAATCTCTGATCCCGGTGGTGAGATACAGCCCGCCAATCCAGCGCGCATTCATGGTCGCCGACGGAAATCTGAAAATGATCTGGCCTGAAAATTTTTCCAAAAGGACTCAGGATCTGCCTCCAAGCTACCACGACGCAGGCATCTTTTATTGGGCTGGCTCTTCATATTTTCTACGTCATCGCAAATGTCTCGGAGAAAAAACTGCGGCCTATGAACTTCCGGAAAGCATGGCGCGCGACATTGACGACGAAGAAGACTGGAAAATTGCGGAGGCATTGCATGAAGCTTGCCATTGACTGTGCTTTGGTTGGACTCGGCGGAATGCTTGGTTCTGTCAGCCGATATTTGCTATGCCTGCTCTCAATGAAGTTCTGCACGAATTTTCCTCTTGGCACCCTCCTTGTCAATGTAATTGGCTCGTTCATCATCGGCATTTTAGGGGAGATCGCCAGTTCGGAGGCAGGTCTTCATCCTCATCTGAAACTGGCGCTGATCAGCGGTTTCTGCGGTGGATTCACGACTATGTCAAGCTTCGCGGCGGAATCCGGTGAGCTTGTCAAGGCAGGTGCCCATTTCCATGCGTTTTCGAACGTGCTTCTCACACTTGCGCTCTGCTTCTCCGCCCTCTGGCTCGGGGCATTGCTCGCCCGCTGGAAGTTTTCGTGAGCGGATACGCAGTGAAAAGCAAATTGAAAAAATATCTTATAGGGGAGCTTTCGCTAAAAAGAATGATCTGCTCAATCCTTTTCATCTATGTTTCTCTCATGCTCTTTGCATATTTCTATTCCCCTAAAATGATTTTCCAAAATCAATACTGCCATTCGTACGATGAAAAAAGCCTCCCCGGACTTCTAATGATCCCTGTCGGGAATGGGGAACATATCTGCGCAAAATTCTTTGAGGCCCCGGGCGCCGAATACACTGTCCTTTTCAGCCACGGAAACGCGACCGACATATCCGACAACGTCTCCTACGCGGAGGATCTGAACAGGCTTGGCTTCTCAGTTCTCCTATACGACTACCGCGGCTACGGCATGAGTTCCGGCACTCCGAGCGAAGCCAGGGCATGTCAGGATGTGGAAGCCGCTTACAGATATATGCTTGACACCTTGAAAATTCCGCCCGAAAAAATAATAGCCTACGGACAGTCGCTAGGCGGGGCACTGGCAATAGACCTCGCATCCAGGCACAAAGTCGCCGGGCTTGTCACAAAAAGCACCTTTGCGACCGCCTTCAAGGTCATGATCCCTTTCCCGCTTTTTCCTCTGGACCGCTTCAGGAGCGAAAGCAAAATTGGAAAGGTTGATGCGCCAATACTGATTGTCCACGGAACAGACGACAAGATGATAGGCTTCTGGCATTCGGAGGAGTTGTTCAAGGCCGCAAAAGAGCCGAAAAGGCTCCTCATACTGAAGCGTGCGGGGCACGACGACTCCGAATTCGAAAATGACGAATTCAAGGAGGCAATCATCGAGTTCAGAGACTCGCTTAAATTCAATCTGTTAATTCCATTTATCTAG
>DYRX01000339.1 GCA_020718525.1 Victivallis vadensis | reverse complement strand
GGAAGGAGCCGCGCCAAGCATCACGGTCGAAAACAATATAATAAGCAACAACCTATCCTACGAAGGCGTTGCCGGAATGTCCATGCATGTTCTTCACCGATCCGCTGTAATCACTTATACGGGCAATACTTTTTCAGACAATGTTTCCGGACCAATTCCGGCTGGTCCCACGATACAGATTTCCGGCGGCGGACTCCAACTCTACAACGACGGCGGAACTATTGTTTTCAACCAGAACAAATTTCTTGGGAACAGAAATCTGGATCCGAACGGGCTTGGAGCGGGATTGAGCATTGACAACATACCTTCGGGAACTTTGCAGATGGTCGGAAATGTTTTCGCGGGAAATCAAAACGCTGGCATCGGTGGTGGCGCACTGATAAATTTCCAGGCAGGCGTTACAAGCGCATATATTGCCGAAAACCTTTTCGTCAATAATCAGGCAGGGGTAGGAGCTTCCGAAGCTTCCGGCGGTGGACTCTCCATTGGCTCTGGAATAGACGTTATTCTTTTAAACAATACTTTTTATAACAATAGTGCCGACAGCGCAGGAGGTCTTGGATATTATGCGGAATCTGCATCTGACAGTGCTTCACTTTTTAATGAGGTATTTTGGGGGAACACTCCGAACTCTATGGAAGCCTTTGGCCCCGGAAGCATCGCCGCCACCTACTCCAACATTGACGGCGGAACGGGTCAGTCATACTTTGGCACCGGATGCATTGACACGGATCCGCTTTTCTTCAACCAGTCTAATCCTCCCGGTGCGGACGGAATCTACGCGACGATAGACGACGGGCTTCACCTTACTGCGGCGAGTCCATCCTTCGGCACCGGCTCGAACGCGGCAGTTCCCGCCTGGCTGACACTCGACATCGCAGGTCAGGCACGGACTCAGGGCGGAACAGTGGACATGGGCGCATACGAGGGAGTCGCTGGAACTCCGACAGCATACAACATCACGATGACCGTATCGCCGGCGGCTGGTGGCACGACAAGTCCGGCAGTCGGAACACATTCGCTCACATCTCCACAGACTATCACGGCGACGGCTGCGGGCGGATATGTTTTCACGGGCTGGACGACAACTGCAGGGCTCAGCGCGGCTTCACCCAGCTCCTCGAGCACCTCGCTCAGCTTCACGGCGGACGGCACGGCAACTGCGAATTTCGCAGAAATCCCTGCCACAGCGACACTTACGATGGCGGTTTCGCCGGCGGAGGGTGGCTCGACAAGCCCAGCGGTCGGCGCGCACACGGTGGCGACGCAGGTTGCGCACGCGATCACAGCGACAGCCGCCGCAGGCTACAACTTCACTGGCTGGACAAAGACCGGAAGCGTCACACTGGGTAACGCGTCGAGCGCAAGCACGACCGCGAACCTTCTCGGAAATGCGTCCCTGACTGCGAATTTCGCGGCTGTCCCATATATGACGCTAGGCTCTCTCGGATATTTCGGCACGGATGATCTGATCAGCTTCCCTGCCGACAATGATTTTTCAGGCAAGCCTTCCGCAAGTGCGAGCTACACCGATCCAGTTTCGGATCCGGCGAATCCCAAGACACGGAAAGCCTCGCTCAAGACTGCCTTCGATAAAATCCATCCCGACCTCTTTTCGGCTGAATGGACCAAAAAGCAGGCGCTTTTCAACAAGAAGAACATTCCCGCCGGAACCGACTCGCGGACATACGCAGGACCCGGGAGGCATTGACAACCTGATATGCACATTCGATGTGAAGGCGGGAGCAGTAGCCGCAGACGGAGAGAAGACAAAGTCCGCCACTTATTCCGCAGGTCAGATCTTCGTTCCTCCGCCAGCAATCTCCGGAGTTCAAAACAGCACTGGAACTCCTATTCCGGAGCCTGTCTCAGTCTCGCCAGGGGCGACAATTTATCTTGTTGGAAATTACTTCGGATGCAAGGCCCCGAACGTCTGGTTCGAGCATCTCCACAACGGCAGGATCAAGCAGACGAAATGCAAAATCCTGAAAAATCTTTTCACCAATACATATCCCGACCCGAAGGGCAAGGCAAGCTGTATGAACTGCACGACTGGAGCGAGCCGAGTCCCGGTCGAGATCCCTGCCGCGAACAAAATTCCTGACGGCGGATTCCTAGGATTCATCGTCATTGACAACGGCTTGGGCAGAGACACATTCGACTTAACGGTGGAGTAGCAAAGACAGGAGGCTCCCGTCTATCCGGGAAAGAAGAGCGAGGCGCACGCGAAGCAGTATTCGAAAAACTACAAGAATACATTTGCAACTGACATGAGATATGGCTATTTTCAGTGTGAAGATGTTTTGACGTGCCAGACATATTCGGGAACTTTGGTCTTTGACTCTTGAGAATCTTTATGCAATGGACTGTATGACCAACAAATTCACAATCAAGCGCAGAAGTATCGGCAATGTCTGCAGAAAATGGAAAATACGGGAATTTTCCATTTTTGGCTCAGTGTTGCGCAAGGATTTTCGTCCAAACAGTGACATAGATGTCCTTGTGAGCTTTGATCCGGATTCCCATTTGAGCCTCATGGAAATTGCTGAAATCCGCAATGAACTCATAAAGATTTTCGGTCGCGAAGTTGACATTGTCGAAAAAGAGGCGATCCGCAATCCTTTCAGAAAACATGAGATTCTTTCCACGAGGAAGGTCATTTATGGTTAAAAAAGTAAAACGTGACTCGGCCTATCTCTGGGATATGCTTGATGCAGCCAAGACCGCCATGGAAATGGCCGGTGGCATCCCATTTCCCGAATATGAACGAAACCGCCAGCTTCAACTTGCGGTGGAACGCCTTGTAGAAATAATCGGGGAAACTGCAAGAAGCGTTTCAAAATCCCTCAAGGACTCTCACCCGGAAATCCCATGGGAACTGATTGTCGCTCAGAGGCATGTGATTGCCCATGATTATGGCGACATAAAGCAGGACAAAATCTGGATGCTGATACAAAAGCACATTCCTGACCTTGTCACAAGCCTCGAGAAACTTATCCCGCCCGCACCTAAAAATGATGAATAAATTATGTTTGCATTAACAAAATGAACTGCGCAGTGGATCCTCCCTTTTATGATTCAGTCCCCTGGGAGTTTTACCTTCTGGAAGCGGACATCGAGACTCTTCGGGAAGCATTCGACGATCCCAAAAAATGCGAGCTGTATGCGACCGATGTCCACAAGACTCCCTTCTACTGCATGGGAATGAATATTTGGGAGTTCAGGAATTTAATCCAGATGAAACAGTCCCATTGGACCTGTTTCGGGCTAGTCGCCCATCCATATTTTGCAGAGACAGAAAAGGACAGTCAAGGTCCGAAGGATCCGCAGTTGATGACGATAGCAGAAAAAACATTGGAAGCCATGCGCAGAGACCGTGAAAAGGAGCGCAGGCGCAAGAGGCATAAAAAAACAGAAGCGATTTGCCTTTCAACAGATCTCCTAGAAAAAACAGTGGAAGATATCCAGCGGAATCATCAAGTGAGATGGAGACAAAAGAAAGAAGCTTTGGCATCACTTTCAAAGCTCTTCGATTCCAGGCTACTGCTTTTCGGCTACGAGAGCAGAGAAGACATGCTTTATTATGAACTTTATGAGAAAGGATACTGGAAGGAAAGCTTCATGGGTGGGCTTTATCTCCCGGAGGTATCCACGAGCACGACATTTTGCATCCTAAGATCAGAAATCCGCCCCGACTGCAAGCCTGTGAATGATGAAAAACTTTTTGTCGAAAAAACCTTCCACGCCTGGAATATTTCCATACCTTTTGTCAGCCTCCTGCCTGATGAGAAAAACAAGAATCTCATCAAGGGGAAGCTTCCGGATTATTCAGTGTTTTCAGTGGACGACATAAAAGGCTTCGACTGCGCGCTTATCCCCTGTCTCCATTGAGCTTCGGAGAGCAAAGTGGAAATAATAGCCCTTTCTGTTG
>DYRX01000049.1 GCA_020718525.1 Victivallis vadensis | reverse complement strand
CTGGAAATCAGATCTCGAGATTCCGAAGTATCGGGGAAATGAAATTCCCGGTCTTTATGAATGAAAGCAGATTTCCGACCGTGTCAGCGGATTTCCTTTCGACGGATTCTTCCGTGTTGAAGGCGTTGTGCGGAGTCAGAATGACATTTTTAGTCCTCATCAGTCCAATTGAAGCCTCGACGCTTTTTTGAATGTGAGGCGCAAATTCGGAAGGATTTTTTCCATCGCGCAAAACTGAAGCAAGCTCCTTCTCGCTGTCGAAGACATCGAGTCCAACGCCAAGAAATCTGCCTTCGGATACAAGGCTGAGAATGTCTTCGCTAGGCGAGATTTCGCCTCTTCCTACATTCACAAAAATAGATCCTTCCTGCATGAGGGAGAGTTTTTTGAGGGCAAGCAGTCCGCGCGTCAATTTTGTGAGAGGCAGGGCGCAGACGGCAATCTCTGCAAGAGCGAGTGCGTCTTCAAGTGGCATGTATCTCAGTCCGAAGCGTCTGGCGAGATCTTCCCTTGGGTTCAAGTCAACCCCGCAGGGAATCATTCCGAGTCCGCTCGCGATTTCGACAATTTGGGAGCCGATGCGGCCGACGCCTATCACGGCAATTCTGCGACCGCGCATCTCACGCCCGCTAAGCCCGTCCCTATGGAAAGTGCGGAAAGAGTCAAGCTGAAGAAGAAGCCCTCTGGAAAGAGCCTGACAGAGCATGATCGCGTGCTCGGCAACTGCTCTTGCGGCATAGTCAGGAAGGTATGCGGATGGCACGCGCCAGCCTGTCTTCTGCTGATAGTCCAAAATATGATCGTATCCTGTGGAGCGGGTGATGATCGCAGAAAGTCTGTCTGCCCAGTCGAGAGGAATTTCAGACTGAGTGCGGACGCTGATTATGGGCGCAGGCGGCAGTTTGTGCCCGCTCTCCTGTATGGTTTGCCAGGTGAAAAAGGGAGAGACATTTGAGGGGAGAAGCCTTGCCAAAGTTTCGGATTCTTCCTTGAATGCCTCGTAGAATGCAATATCCGTCATTTGAATAAGTCCTTATCTGATTAAAATATAAAACGTGATTCCACTCCGAAGCCAGCATCCCGCGGCAGTGATTTGCATTTAATCGTGAAGCCCGCGAAACCGTCGGCGATGAGACAATATGACGGGCTGAAAAACGTGAACGACACGACGGATGCATTTCTGCTCTTCGTGCAACAGAGTACTGTCCATATTCTGAGCTGATTTTCGCACGATAGTCGGATTAGAACATATGCAGAAAACGTTCTGTGAGGGACTCGTCGAGAACTGGCTGTTTGATGTAGAGGTTGAACTTCTCTCTGAGATTGATTCTAGAAGGATTGCTCTTGACGGCTCCTTCTTCGTCAAGGACAATCAGAACAACGGGTCTCATAATGAAATTTTCATTGATTTTGACGATTTTGGCGGTTTCTTTCGAGCTTAGCCGGACAAAACTGCCGAGCGGGTAGATGGAGAGTTTGTCGAAGAAGATTTTTATGATGTCGGGGTGGAAAAAGCTGTTCATGCTGTCGCGCAGTTTTTTCATGGCTTCGATCGGGGAGTATTTGCTCTGATGGGTGAGCGTCTCAAAGTCACTGCACAGTTGAATGATCATGGCGTATTCAGTGGGCTCGTCTCTCCGCGATCCGTTTAACTGAGGTTCTGCGAGTGTGCCGTCAAGTATCCTGTTGATCTCGTTTGCTTTCTCGTCCAGTTTCAGTGAAGACGTATAATCTTTCGCGTTTTTGGCAAAGTTGCGGAAATTGAAGAGAGCCTCGCCTGATTTGCCTGCTTCATCCGGGGATGAAAGCAGACCCAAGTGGCTTAGGAGAGCGGCGCCTGCGATTTCAGGGAGAGTACGCTCGAAAATTCCGACATCCATAGAGATTTTAACAGCGTAAACCATTACATTTACAGCATGTATGACAATGTGTGATGGGACAAGAGTTCCCCCAAGTCCGTCCGACTTCCTGGTGATGAATGAATATGGGGCATTTGCAAGGCAAAGAAGCAGTCTTTCGTCCTCTTTGATCAGCTCTATGATGTCAGAGGAGAGCTTCAGCGCTTCTGATGCGTCTGCCGAGTTGCCCGACTTCAGATTTTCGCAGATCTGTCCGAATTCCCTGATCAGCTTGAAGTAGGTCTTTTCGGACCGCTGAAAGTTATCGGGCAGAGTCTGGGAACCTGGCGTAGCGAGACCACTTGGTCTCCCTGACAACGGGAGAGATCCCGACGGTGAAACTGTCTTTATTTGTTCCATGCTTTTTCCTGTCCCGGGTGTCTCATTAGTATGAAAATTACAAAATAGAGTAGAAATATTTGTGCTAGAAGCAGGCATGACTCGAAGTGTCCTGTCTGTCTGATCACGAGCGCGGAGACAGAGACGGTGATGCTGACCAGGTAGATTATTCTGACTGAATTGACCTGGGAAAAGCCCAGGTCGCAGAATCTGTGGCCTATATGGTCTTTGCCGCAGTAGATGATTGACTCCTTGATGGATTTTGTCGTCCCTTCTACTCTTCTGTTTACGATAACATAAAGCAGATCCATGACAGGTATGCTTAGAACGGCGAAGGGGATGACAGCGGATTTAATGGAATTTTCAGACCATCCTCCCATGATTCCAATTGCTCCGAGGCTGAATCCCAGGAAGAAGCTTCCACTGTCGCCCATAAAGATTTTTGCGGGGTGTCTGTTGAACACAAGAAAGCCAAGTAGACTGCCTGCGAGGGAGATCGCGAGCATGCCCCAGACCCATTGCGCTGTCTGCAAAGAGACTGCAAGATAGGCAAAGGAAGCGATTGCGGCGATGCCGCCGGCAAGTCCGTCCATGTGATCCAGTGCATTTATTGCACTGCATACTCCGGCGAGCCAAAGCATTGTGAGCCCCAAGTTGAAGATGGAGCGAAAATTTTCAAAGACAAAGGGGAGATTGGTGACGACTCCAAAGTGCCAAATTAGAAACGTGATCAGGAAGAGGAAGAGAAGCTTGAAATGCGCGGGAACTCTCCAAATGTCGTCTGCGGCACCGATAAGCAGTGCTAGGAAGGATCCGATTATGATGCCCTCCTGTGCTCCGCTGAAGTCAAGCATGAAGAGAAGCGGAAGCACAAATCCGATGAAAATTGCGATGCCTCCCATTCTTGGCACGGGGGCTTTATGAATTTTCCGTTCGTCAGGGGCATCCATGACTCCGAGCCGCCTGAAAAGATGAATGGAAAGGAATGTGAGAGCCGCGCTCGAGACGAAGGAAATCGCCAGCGCAGTGCAATATTTGTCAAACCAGCTTTGCGGAAGAATGATCATCCGTTCGTTCTTTATAGGTTTTAATGGAAATACTCGTCTCTCCTGTTCAGCCTCGGGAATCTGACCTGGTCCCTGATCTCGTAGCCCTGGAGAAGCAGGCTTCCGAAGACCATAAGATATTCGGCGTAGCGCGACCATTCGCTGAGCCCCTGTTCCGGAACATAGACAATGTCGCCTGCCTTGAGTATCATGTTCTGCTCCTCTTTGTCCCCGTAAAGAAGAGATTCGACATCAACATAGACGAATTCGTTTCCGAGGCCCGAATCGCGCAGGACGATTACTCTTGATTTCTCCGCCTTGTGCGTGAAGCCTCCGCTTCTTGAGAGGGCTTCCACGAGCGAAATATCCCTGTTGTAGGGGATCAACTGCGGATTGTAAACTTCGCCGAGAATGAAAATCGAGCTGCTTTCGGCATCTGCAATATAGATGAAGTCTCCATTTTCGACAGGAACGTTGAAATTCATGTCCCCTATTCTGAGAAGCTTGTCGAAGTCAACATCAAGCTTGACTCCTTTTCTGGAAATGTATGACGCCTTGAGATTAGCGACGGTGCGTCCTCCCATCCAGTCGTTTATGTAGAGCAGTCCGCCTGCTTTGGCAATTACGTCAATTACCCTGTCCTTGTCTGTTATTTGAATTTCGCCCGGACTTTGGACTGCGCCAACTATCGAGATCGTTCTTTTCTCTTCTTCCTGCTTTGAAATTTTGCTGAGTATCACGCTGACCCTTGGATTGACAAAAAAGCCGGAAAGCTTGTTCTGGATTTCCATTCTCAGCTCGGCGACGGTCTTGCCTTCGGCAGGGATTTCTCCGACAAGAAGGTAGGTGATAGATCCGTCCGGGATCACACTCACATTACGCGTCATTTCGAGTTCATCGAGCACAGAAACCTCGACAGAATCTCCCTTTCTAAGCCTGTACGCCTCCGGCTTCGCATCTTTTGCCTCCTCCTCCGCCTTCTGCTTCGCCATTATTTTTTTTAGGATTTGGTCGTACTTCGCGTCGAGCTCGTCGCTTTGCGGAGTTTTCTGCGCCGCAGTTTCCGGGGAAGGTGTCTGATTTTGTTGCGCGTCAGGTGCAACGATGGCGGAAGCAGACGGCTTGGCTGTGTCTGGCTCCGTCTTAGCGCCGGTGCTTGAACAGCCGGAAATAAAAGACAGCAACAGGATGAGTGCCAGAACTGGCGGCATCGCTCCCAGATGGAACATATTAAATTGCAGTCCTGTTTTGCCGAGTTTTCTCATTATGTCAAGTAGCTGTCGTTTGTTTCAGTTTTCACAAAAGCGGGATGATTTCGGACATGACGCTGGTCTGAAGATATTCGAGATCGAAAGGCTTTGTGATATAGTCCTTCGCGCCCAAAGTCATGCACTGCTTCGCAATTTCAATGTCGGTCAGACCTGTGATCATTATCACGTGTATGGATGGAGTCAGCTTGTGGACGCGCTCGAGAAGCTCTATGCCGCTTACCTCGGGCATGCTGATGTCGAGGAGTACCAGCCTGACGCTGGGACTAGATTCTATTACAGAGAGAGCCTCGACGGCCGAAGTGCAAGTGACAGATTCTATGCCGTTGTTTTCTAGAAGGCGTTTGAGCAGGGAAAGTACCTGCTCGTCATCGTCAACCACCACAATTTTGGGGCTTCTTTTTTTGCTGATCATCTAGCACCTCATTTATTTCCCATGCTACAAGTATAATCAAAAATCGGGAAAATTCAAGGACTGCTGACGGTGTTTCCTTGCATAATCACGTCAAAAGCATTCTTTCCGAGGTTGAAAAGCATGTCCAAGACCGAGAGATTTGGAATGAAAGGCTCAATAGTCTGCCTGTATGGAATCGGTGTGAAGTCCTGGATCAGGTTTGAAATGCCGTTGGATTCAAGCATGCCAAAGTCAACGTAGTCCCTGCTGTGCTTTCCATGAAGATAGGCGCCAGATGAGCTTTTTCTACAAATGTCCAAAATCAGCTCGCTGGCTTTTCCTGAAATGCCGAGTTCGCCCGCTCTCGCGACGGGTGTGCGGATGGAGAGGAAATCCATGACCTCCCGTATGAAGGCTATGTTGAAATCTGCAAGATGCGTCCAGTCTCTTGCGAGTAGAGATTCCATCACGGGGAAAAAATCGCCGAAGTGCTCCGCCCTCCTGTAGTTGGCGCTCATGGTCCGCAGGTGCACTCTTCTCCAATCAGAGGAAGGCGCGATCTCTACTTCGCATATTTTCTGGGTGAACCTTCCGGAGCTCAGCACTGGAATGCTGATCCAGTGCGCCTCCCCGTCGAGAAGCTTCAGTCTGTTTCTGTTGTGGTACTCCTTCTTCACATACTGCGTGTTGTCAACGATGACAAAAAAGTCAACGCTTGCCAATTTCGCAAAAAAACCGCCGTAGGGATAAAGATTAGGCTGGTGGCCAGCAACGCATTTCATTTTTATTCTCCGAAAGAAATTCCTCTGTCCGCAATATGAAATCCTCCTTCATCGAAGGATAAATCGGAACCGACACAATGTTCATATGAGCCCACGCCGCGTTGGGAAAACTGCGATCCGGCATGCGCAGAAGCTTGTAGAGCGGCAGAAAAACCGGGTGCTTCGCTTCAATCCCCTTCAGCTCGAATTTGCGTATCAGATCGTCCGCGCCATTTTTTTTTGCCGACACCACGATAAAGCGCGAAAAGACGCTCCTTGGATGAGGCATCTCTCCAAGCGCGGCTGAAAAGCGCCGGGCAATCCGACGGCGCGCCGAAATGAAGTCGTCGAGCTTTGCAATCTGGCTCTTCCCTAGCGCCGCGGCAAGATCCGACATCAGATAATGCAGGCGGGGCCTCCATCTGTCCCTTTTGTCGTGTACAAGCAGATCCATGGCCTTTGCCTTCAATGATTCGTCGTTCCCGGCAATGAGTCCCCCGTGCCCGCTTGCCAGAAGCTTCGTCGCATAGAAAGAGCAAACGGAAATCTTTCCCGAGGCGCCGACAAGCTGTCCGTCAGAGTTTTTCACAGCCAATGTCTGCGCGCAGTCCTCTATGAGATCCGCGTTTTCTATCCTGTTCAAATTGGCGGGAATTCCAAAGAGGTGTGCGCCCAGGACAATTTTTATGTCATTCCTTTCATTCACCAGATCGGGCGAGATCGCAAGCGTCTCCCTGTCTATGTCAATCGGAAGCGGCGAAAGCCCGGCGACGGACGCGGCGTCAAGAGGAGACGAGCAGATATAGGAGGGAACTGCGAACTTCGCAGATTTGCCTTTTTTCAGGATAATCAGGGCGGTGGCGATCGCGTCCGTGCCGCTCTGCAGGGCTATGCCCCATTTTTTCCCGAGTCTGAGTGCGCACGACGACGCAAGCGCCTCGGCAGTCGGTCCGTGCGTGAGGAAAGACTTCGAAATCTGTTTTGCCAAAGATTCGGCGTCGTCTTCTCCGAGACTAGGCATCGAGTGAAAAATCTTTTCTATCATAGGCGCTCTTTTACAAAAAATGCATCTTTGTGTTTGAAAGACGGCAAACTCAAGTTATCTTATCGCAGGGGAAAATCAAGCCTAAGGCGTTTTATAGCGCAAAATTACAGGATTCGAAAGATACGGCGATGCAAAATAATTTTGACGACAAATTGTTGAACATTGACATCACCGACTACTGGCTGATACTGAACAAGCATTTCGTCCAGATTTTGCTCGTTTTTCTTCTCACGCTCTCGGCGACTGTCGCCTACACGCTCAGGCAGAAGCCGATGTATCAGGCGGAAAGCCGCGTGCGAATTTCTGCCAGGTCTCCCATGGCGACTATCGAGGGCGCCCAGATCACCTGGTACGGCGCCGGACCCTCGAACAGCATAAGCTCCGAGATCGAGCTCATCATCAGCAAGGACGAGATTCTTTCCAATGTCCTCAGCTTCCTCCGCTACGGGGATCAAAGCAAGGTACTGCGCGACAAAAACGAATCCATCTACTACACCGAAGAAGAAATCGCAGAAATAAAGAAACTGAGTTTCGATGGGGATGAAAAAACTTTCATTGGCAGTTTGAGCACGGACGCATTGAGAGGAATGCTCAGAATTGAGCCGCTAAGGACGAGCGACATAATTCTGATAAAATGCGACTGCGAATATCCTGATGTTGCAATAGCCGTCAGCAACCTGGTAGCGATTGCGTACCGCGCCGATTTCTGGAAGTGCAAGACTCAGGACGCGAAGGAGACGCAGGATTTCATCAAAGGACGTCTCGATGTGGTGCGCAGTGAGCTGGATCAGAACAAGATAAGCCTAGAAAAATCACACGAGGAGACTGCCAATCTCGGTTCTGTGCAGAGATATCAGGATGAGCTTACGGCGCTCCGCATCGAGCTTGACAGGCTAAGTCAGACCTACCAGCCCACCCACCCCCGCATAGTCAAGCAGAAACAGCTTATAGCTCTGATAGAAGAGCAGTTGTCAAAATTTCCCGAGACGAAGCAGAGCTATGACGACAACCTTGCCGAATGGGAGCTCAAGCAGGAGATGCGCAAGACCCTTGGCGAATACCTTATGAAGGCCGAGATTGATTTCGAGGCGAAAAAAACAAAGTCGAAAGACGAGGTTCAGCTCGTATCCAAAGCCAATTACGCATCCAAGCTCAGACCGAAGGAGTTCACAATGGTGCTTGCCGGAGCAATATTCGGCATCATACTTGGCTGTGCGTATGCGTTTGTTTGGGAGGGGCTGGACACCTCCATTGGAAAAATCGAAGACGTCGAACGGATCACAGGTTTGCCGGTGATCGCCCATATCCCTCTGATAGGAGACCAGGGGCGCAAAGACTGGTTTTTCTTCAGACCCCTTAAAATACTCAGACGCTTCTTGTTTTCGTTCCTTCCCTTCAACGGTGGCGATCCGCCCCTTGATTTGGACAAGAAAATTCTTTTTAATTTCGACATCCTCTCGATGACCGCCGAGGCGTACAGGACACTGCGTACAAACATTCAGTTTGCGCTGGGGACGCAAAAAAATGAAGGCGTTGTGATTGAAATCACCAGCACGAGTCCCCGGGAGGGAAAGACTCTCACATCCACCAACCTTGCAATTTCGCTGGCGCAAATGGGCAAAGTTACTCTGCTCCTGGAGGCAGACATGCGCAGACCGCAGATAGCCAACCTCTTCAAAATAAGCGAAAAGCCGGGACTCAGCGACATCCTTGTCGGAACTGCCAAGGCAAATGACGCAATAAGAACTTTCACAGATGTCCTGCTGGGAAATTCAAAATGGGAAAAACTCATTGAAACCCCCGGCGTTGACAACCTCAACATCATCACATGCGGAACGCTCCCGCCAAACCCGACGGAACTGCTTCTCTCGAATGAATTCAGAGATCTCATACAGGAGCTTAGACCCAAATACGATTTCATCATCGTTGATACGCCGCCCACCATTCCAGTCTCCGACTCCAGCATCATCAGCACCGTCACCGATGGAACTGTACTCATCTACCAGTCTGACACGACATCGAGGCATCTGCTCCTTAGAGCTCTACATACCCTCAAGAAAAATCACACCAAGGTTCTCGGGGTCGTCATCAACCAGCTATCTTTCGATGTTGTTTTGAAATCTGGCAAAGCCGGCTACAGATACGGCTACGGATATGGCTATAAACACGAAAAAGGCAATATATGAAGGCTGTCGCATTCAACGGAAGTCCAAGGGAGAACGGAAACACATCTCTTCTCCTGCGCAAGGTTTTGAATGAAATCGCCGCCGCAGGAATCCAAACTGAACTCGTCCACGTCGGAGGCAAGCCCGTGCGCGGCTGTCTTGCCTGCTGTAAATGCAGGGAGACGCTTGACTCACGCTGTGTGATCACGTCGGACTGCGTCAACGAATGCATCAGGAAAGCGATTGAATCCGACATAATCATTCTGGGCAGTCCAACCTATTTCGCGGATGTCAGCTCCGAAATGAAGGCTCTCATTGACCGCATGGGCTTTGTGACAAGGGGCAACGGGAGCCTCCTAAAAGATAAGATAGGTGCGGCAGTCGTCGCTCTGCGCAGGGGCGGAGCAATCCACACGTTCGACACGATGAACCACTTCTTCCTGATAAGCTCGATGCTCGTGGTGGGCTCAAGCTACTGGAACTTCGCCTTCGGACGGGAAACAGGGGAGGTTCTGAACGACAAGGAAGGCATGGACAATATGGCGGATCTCGGAGCAAGAATTGCTGGAACATGCAAAAAGCTGAGAGCCTGATACATCTGTCTCTGCTTCAGCTCAGTATGCCACTTTCGCCGAAAGTGGCACGGGACTCTTTCGGCGGAAGAGCCATACTTCATTCCGCAATCCAAGGACGGGCATCTTTGGGCTGTATTTCTCCGTTCCTTCCTCGGACGACATTCATGTCGCCTCTCGGTCGGAACAAAAATATCCAATCCCAAATCTTGCCCGCCAAAATGACAGTTTTCAGCCTAAAAGAGTATAAATACCAAGCTTAGCGATTACTCGCCCTGATTGTACAATTGCAGGAAATTATCGAGACTTTTACTGGAAATATATACAATGTCGGATTTGTTTCAATCGGGGTCGGCATCGCTATCGGAATCGAAATCGATGCATGGAAAGAATATTCGATCCCGATTCCGACCCCGAGACCGACCTGTCTGCGTGCCCGCACAGGCAGGTAAATACAACAACCGCAATTTCCACGAGTCAGGAATTCTGAAATGAAAAACTTTCTGCAAAATTTGCGCGGTCGCCACTGCCATTTCATAGGATGCGGTGGTGCCGGTATGTTCTGCCTCTGCATCATCGCGGAGGAACTTGGCGCAATTGTCAGCGGCTCCGACATCATTGAAAGTAAGAACACGGAGCATCTGAAAAAGCTGGGAATCCCAGTGCAGTTGGAGCATTCCCCTCAAAATATTCCCCTCGCAGAGCCGGCACATCCATTGCCCCTTGTAATAAGATCTTCGGCAATATCTGATGCCAACCCAGAATTGGAAGCGGCAAAGAAAGCAGGCATGAATCCCATGCTCAGAGGAGAATTCCTCGCGCTCTTCGCCAAATCCTGCAGGCGCACGGTCGCTGTCGCCGGAAGCCACGGAAAAACTACCGTCACATCAATGATAAGCCATGCCGCCAGAAGATGCGGACTCAATCCCGGATACATGATCGGCGGAAAAGTTGCTTCCTGGGAAAGCCCGGCTTCTGCTGGAAACGGGGACATCTTTGTGACGGAAGCCGACGAGAGCGACGGAACATTGGTTCATCTTCAGCCCTATCTCGGGATTATCACGAACATTGACGACGACCATTCCTGGGCGCATGGCGGCATCGAGCGGATCCATGCTAACTTTGCGAAATTCGCATCGAACAGCAAAACCGCAATTTATGGCGAATCAGAGCTCGCAAACAATGAGCATCAGCTTGCCCTCCAGGCAAGAACAGTCTCGCCTGAATGCATTGCATCCCTTCGCGAAAATCGCAAATTCCGCGGCTTTCAAATGAAAAATGCGGCTGTTGCGCTTGATGCCCTCTGCGAGCTCGGCATCCCCTTGAGGGAAGCTCTTGACGCGCTGGAAAGCTTTCCCGGCGTCGAAAGAAGGATGAGCGTCAGATTCGACGACGGATCTATGACGCTTATCGAAGACTATGCACACCATCCCACAGAGATCTCCGCCTCCATTGATTTTCTTAAGGAAGAATATCCTGGGCGCAGAACCGTCATCGTTTTCCAGCCACACAGACAGGCGCGCCTTGAAAAATATTTCAAGGAGCTGGCATGCGAACTTCGCAAAGCCGACAAAGTTTTCATCGTTCCTGTTTTTGCCGCCTGGGGCGAAAGGGGGCGCCCAGACTCCGCCGATCTCGCGGCTGAACTCGGCAAATCCGCCGAATTTTGCGATTTGCCATGGGAAACGCTATCAGACATGATTTTAAGTTTTGCAAATTCAGGCGACCTGATTGCTGTAATTGGAGCCGGAGACATTGACATGCTCGTCCCGTACTTGCGCGACGGCATGCGGAAACTTTCCAGCAATATATCTTAATACTCAGAGCCAGTCAAAACCGAAGCCGATGAAGGGAATTATGACTTTTGCAATTGGCTCCTCAATGTGGATTTTCACGCTAAATGAGTATAAATCCGGAATCAGAATTTGAATTTGTTCAGTTCAAGATTTAAAGTCCGCTTATAGAGTTTTTTTCGAACACGACAAATTGATTGGGGGAAAATTATGGCGTGGGGCTATCTGAAGAAATTCATTGAGAATGTCATCAATGACAAGGATTCCTGTCAAGATGGCGGATCCGGATATGGAAGGTACAGGAACAGGGACAAGTTTTACCGATCTTTCTTTGCTCCGGAGGCTCTCTCCGAGATGCAGGAAATTGCAGAGCTAGACAATCTGCCTGTCCGCGCGACAGATCATGCCATCCAATTTTGGACATGCTCATTTGGAGACACCATGAGATCCGTCATGAAAAAAATGCGCAATCCGAGATACCAGATCGAAAAGCACATGCGCGGAATGACCTATTCGGTTCTCTTCTACAAGGTTCAAGATGGAATGGACACTTTGAGCCAGTTCCATTTCATCAACAACCATTTCTTCTTCGCCTCAATAACCTTCTTTGAGCAGAGGAAAAAAAACGTGAACAAGATTTTGGAGATATTTCTTAGCAAATACCTCGAAGACAAGAGTGCCGGGATCCACCTCTCAGCCCCTTTCTCCCTGAGCGATAAAGATTTAAATAAAGCAGTTTATATTCCAGATAAATTTCCGGCAATATTCTTCTTTTCCGGCAGGATCTTCAAAGACAGTTCTTTGAAAACCGCGTTCAAATATTTCCAGACGCACGAAAACAACGGATCGGAAATTGCTTCAGAAATAGTCCTGACAGATTTCATTTGAAAGCGGAAATTCAAGGAAATGTCATGGAGCTGGTTGATTTGTCAATAGAACTGGTTAAGCTAGCAGTCAAACATGGCGAGCCTATGGATAGCAATAAATCAGGACTTTCGAGTGAGATTGGCACAAATATTTTTCGCCCCCCCGGATTCGTGGATTATTCTGCGAAATTCGCGTGCACGCGCCTGCTTGCTGGGAGTATTCCTAGCATTTGCGGGGACTTTCTGCATTTCAGCGGATCGCCCAGATCTTCAGCCTGCTCCCACGGATGCCGAGATCAGAGCCATGTCGAAAGACTACATTTTTGAGATTGAAAAATGTCTTTCGCTTTTTACGGAGCCATACCGTGCGCCGGGAATGAAAATAGCGTTTGTAAACGCCCAGCCTTTGTCAGGCACGCAGGAAATCTCCGTGATCAAATCTGGCAGAGAAACGAAGATACGCCTTTCGCAAGCCATTGGGAGGCAAAGACCTACGCCCATAGACAGCTTCAAGCTCTTTTCTGCCATCTTTGCGGATGAGAAGGGAGATTGCGTGTTTGCCGACTGGCTGATCTGCGGACTGACCTACAAGGTGCATTCTAAAATTCTTTCCAGGCGCATGCTGAACAGGGTTGCGCATCCCGCGGCATACGCACTTGCATCGAATGGAAAAATTCCCGATCTGCGAAAGATCATTGAGATGCCGCTTCTTCCTGAAGATGGTTTCGCGTGGACTTTGAGTGGAGAGCTTTCGGACATTCTCATTGAAGCCCTCATGTCCTTTACAGTGGAAAAAGATCTGATCCCAAGCTCGGCTGAACGTGCGAAGGGCACGATAGATCCATACTCAGCATTTTCCATGCGCATGCTTCCGCTGGTCGAAAGCAGGATTGACTCTTTTCTGCTCTCAGACGCCGAAATTGGCGATGATCCGAGTTCCGAAGAGATCCTGCAAATATGGTTCAAGCACATCTTTCTGAGGAAAAATCTCAACGCATTCATGCCTGCGAGCGCAAAGTTCAGCAAGGGACTTGTCTCTTCGATCATGAAGGTGACATGCGAAATTGAAGCTGGCGCGGACAATCCGCCTGAACGACGCAAATGCGCCCTGGACGATCTTCCCCCGCTGGAAAAGATTATAAATTTGCAGTTCATCTGCGCAAGGCAGGAGAAATACATATCCGAGATCATGTGCATTTCGAACGGCGAGCTCTGTGCGGATCTGCGCAAAATCAGCATGTCATTTTCTCAACTGCGCCTCCTGAAGCCGGAGCGCTTCAAAAAGGATCTGGAATCGGCTCTCTCTTCCTTCAATGCCAAAGCCGATTCTTTGGAAAAAATTGAAAAATACCTGCTCGCATCGGAGTTCGCCGAAGGCTCGGCGCCCGAGCTGAATTCTGAAATTTATGGCGCGATCAAAGAGGACTCCGATCTTTTTGCACCTTGGCCGGCGCTGGAAAATTTGCTCAAGGAAGAGGATAATTGAACTTCGTAAAAAAATACATTGCCGAGCTATCCCTGGCATTCCTCGTTCCGCTGGCTCTGCTTATATTGGTGCTTTCCTTCAGGCCGGCATTGCAGAGAATATTTTCAGATTTCATGAGCCCGTTTCTTTTTCCGCTGATCATGGTTGACAACGGGATTTCCACATCCTCTTTTGCGACTCTTTCAAAAAGACAGCTTGCGGCAAATCTCGATGCGGCAAACGCGGAGCTCATGCGCCTCAGACTTGAGAATTCGGAGCTGAAGCGCCTTCTCTCTGAAAATGGCGAACTCCGAAGAATGCTCTCGCTTCCGCCCCGGGACGGATTCAGATGCAAGTTTGCAAAAATTAGCGTGCGCGATCCCTTGTTCTGGCTGGAGGCTTTCACCATAGACATCGGAGAGGACGAGGGAGTCCATGCCGGAGACATTGTTCTCTCAACGTCTGTCAAAAGCATTTCACCCCATCCGTATGCGGTTGTGGGGAGAATCCATTCGACATCGAAAAATTCATCCGAAGTCAGGACGATACTGGACAGGAACTGCAGGTTCGGACTTTTCATTTCGGAGGAGTTTGCCCCGGCAATTCTTGGCGGAGGCATTCCAGACCCTTCAGACGAGCTTTTCAGAGTTGACTATCTGCCCAGGAATGTCCAGTTCAAGCCGGGTATTGAGATTGTCACATCGCCGCTGAGTCCGACCATTCCGCCGTTTCTCCCTGTTGGACGGGTTGCCGCGACGCTTAAAACTCCGCCGCCCGGCATGCCGGACTCGTATCAGTTTCTTTCGGCGATGCCATATGCCGACTTCAGGACACTCAGATTCGCAATTGTGATGACAAAAAAATGAAGACAGGAATCTCGTTCACATTTGTCGCCATTTTTTTTGCCCTGCTAGGCGAAGTCTATGCAGGCTCATTCGGAGTCATTCTCCCTCTTTTGGCGGCGGTAGTCTTTTACTTTACCCGCATCCACGGATGGAAAAGCTCTCTGGCTCTGGCCTTCGCGTCGGGAATTTTTCTTGATTTCGCCTACGGAAGGGAGCAAATTGCAAGCCCATTCGTTCTTCTGCTCGTGGCTCTTCTTTCGGTTTTCTGGACTTTGCGGGGAAATCTCAAGTCGCACGCCGTCCTGCTCATACCCGGGGCGCTTGCAGGTCTGATATATTCGCTTTCTCTGATCTTTGTGCTTGAATCGCCAGGCTCGATCGGACAATTTTCTTCGGCAACTGTAAAAATCCTTTCATCTGTTGTTCTGTCTGCAATAGCTCTGCCTATTCTTGCGTTCATTCTTGACTCTTCGGCAGGCTTTTTAAAATATGAAAAATATCTTTCCGCTGGCATGGAAAGAAAAGATGACCGCCAGGCAAAATCCGCCAACGAAGGCTCCTAGAGCGCATGAATGTCTCAATTCCAAGAATGATCATTTTGTCCCTGATTTTCATCCTGGCATACTCCTTCATCGTGTTCAAGCTTTGGAACGAGCAGGTGCGCTATGGCGAAACACACAGGAAAAGGATTTCCCGCCAGTCCATAAGGACGATCAGACTTCCGGCTGAACGCGGGCGGATCATAAGCTCTGATTCAGTGCTGATCGCCGACAATTCCCCCTGCAACAGCCTCGTCCTGCATCCGGCGGAGGCAAGGCGTCCGGGGGCAAGATCCAACACTGTCAAGCAGATAATGGAGTCCGCCCAGAAAGTCGCAAAAGTTCTGGGCAAGGAATGCGGGCTCTCCCTGAGCGACATTGAATCGCATCTGAACAAAAAACCGGCTTTGCCGATCAGCATATTTGACGACCTGGATCTGGCGGAGATCACGGCAATACTTGAAATGTGCCCGCCGCTGGAAGGAATGGAGATACGAATCGAGCCCAGGAGGCAGTATCCGGACGGAACTGCCGCCGCCCACATCATCGGCTATGTCCGCAGAGAGGACAGGGCTGACGCGGAAGACAGGGACGATTATTTCTACTATCTGCCTGATTTCGTCGGCGCAATGGGACTTGAAAAGCGCTTCGATAAAAATTTTGATCTTTCGGAGAATACGCTTCCGGGTCTTTCCGGGCTTCCCGGGAACAGCATCGTCCGGGTCGATCACCTTGGATATGTCTATGAAGAGATCGGAGAGACGACGCTTCCGCAGAGAGGAAACGACATTGTGCTCACAATAGACTGGAGGGCGCAGTTGATAGCGTCCAGACTGCTTGAGGGCAAAGTCGGAGCGCTCGTCATGCTCGACGCCGAGAACGGAGACGTGCTTGCCATGGCGTCATCGCCGAGCTTCGATCTGGCGGACTTCGTCCCAAAGATCAGCTCCGAAAAATACTCAGCTCTCTCGAACGATCCGCTCAGACCTCTTCTGAACAGAGCTATTCTTGGTACATATATGCCCGGCTCAATCATAAAGCCCCTGATTGGCGTTTCATTTCTCGAGTCAGGCATGAGTCCGGAATCCATTGTCGAATGCGACGGCGCAAGCGAAGTTGGCAACCGCGCCATACGCTGTTGGAACTGGAAGACCGGCGGACATGGACCGCTGGATCTCGTCCATGCGATAGAAAATTCCTGCAATGCATATTTCATCATGCTCGGTAGAAAAGAAGGTCTTGACAATATTTTGAAGACATTAAAATCTGCAGGCGTCGGGTCAAAAACAAATTTTCCACTTCCAGAATCGAAGGGACTTATTCCATCAAGAGAACTCAAGCTCTCCCGTCTGCGCGAAAGATGGACGGAATTCGACACAGCCCTTCTTTCAATCGGGCAGGGAATGATTCTTGTTACTCCGCTTCAGGCGGCGCTCTTCACTGCGGCGATAGCGAATGGAGGCAGTCTGCTTGAGCCGCGCATAGTTAAAGAGCTTAGAGACGGAAAGACGCTTCTTTTCAAAGAGGGCGCTCCCCGCGTCCGCTCAGCAATATGCACAAACCCGGAAGACCTCATTGCGATACGCAAAGGCATGTTTCTCGCCGTAAACAGCGAAAAAGGAACAGCCCGCAAAGCAAAATGCGACAATATCGTTTTGTCAGGAAAGACTGGAACGGCGGAAATAGGCTCTGGCGAAAACAAAAGGCACAACACCTGGTTCATCGGATTTGGAAGACACGGAGAAAAGACCTACGCGATTTCCATTCTCGTCGAAGACGGCGCCAGCGGAGGAGCGACATGCGCTCCACTTGCAAAACAGTTTTTTGATCAGTATCTCTGAAACCGGATCCTCAGGGGTGCATTTCCCAAAAGTTGAACATTATCTCACACGAAGACATAAAGCACACGAAGTAAAGAAAAATGTTGTCCGTCTGTCTGATGTCCAATATTTGTCCTTCCAGGACAGGCAAGTTTCATTCTTCCTTTGTGCCTTTGCGCCTTTGTGAGAGAATATTTCATGTGATTTACCCTCAACTAATTGGAATTCCGCCCGATCCCCAGATATCTGAAGGTAAATATTCACTGAACTACGTCGTTCAGCGAATCTTTACATCTGAAGCCCAATGTCT
>DYRX01000338.1 GCA_020718525.1 Victivallis vadensis | reverse complement strand
CTTCTCCACTGAGATCGAACTGGACATTCTGTGCATCCCGCAGGGAGAGAAAAGCCATTGGATCTCCGGATGTCGAACTCATTTTACCGGTGATTCCCACAACTGCATAGACATCTTTCCCGAGCTGGATTTTGTCTCCGATCTTGAGCCTGGAGCTTTTATCGGCAATCATCTCGTAATGAGCCTGCCCCAGCGCTCTGCCAGCAATTATAGGTAGCCATTCTCCGCGGTCTTCGGGCCAGGACAAGCCCTGGATCGTCATCCTAAGCGGTCTGCCTTGGAATTCGCGCTGGACAGTATGTGATACGAAACTGGCGGCAGACTCGACTCCTGGGACTGACATAAGACGGTTTTCAACATTGCGTGGAATCCGTGAGATCTCCGCGAAAGGCCCCCTCGTGTTCTTCTGGACTACCCATATGTCTGCATCAATTTTATCCACAAGCAGAGTTGCCTCTTCAATCAAGCCTCGATAGATTCCCCCCATCCCGATGACGATCATCAGAAGCAATCCGATCCCGATTGTGGTCAGCACGAAACGCCCGAAATTGTGGCTGATGTCTTTCAGCGCCAGGTTCATGGAGCTCCATATCTGATGTCCCGACCTTCTCTTGGCCACTGCGCCCCTTCAGCAGGCTCTACAACGAGTTCTCCTTCACTCAGACCATCTATTATTTCGAATTTCTCACTCCCCTTCATGCCGAGGGAGACTTTGCGCCACTTCGCTTTTCCTGTATCGGCAATCATCACAAACGGGACAGCGTCTCTCCATTGAATGAATTTTGGAGGCACGGCAATCACATTGTCCCGTCTTCCTGTCTCAATGAAAACTTCCGCGCGCTGTCCAATAGCCCAGTTCTGTGGAAGTCGTTCGAAATCAATTTCCACATCCGCAAGAAACTCGCGCGTCTCCCTGTCGGTTTCCGGCGCAAGACGGACCAGCCTGCCATCGTTCGGCTTATCCGGCTCCGAACGGAAAACAATCCTTGCCGACTGCCCCAGCTTCAGCTTTCCCATCGCAGTCTCGTCAACCCAGGCGGAAATCCACAACTGCTCTGTCGAGATTATGTCGAGAATCGAAGTTCCAGGAACAACAACGTTCCCAGGATCACGGTCTCTCCGCAAGACAAGGCCATCATAGGGAGCGAAAAGCCTACTGTCTTCAAGACGTTCCTGGTCGTAGCGAAGCTTCGCTTCCGCCTTGCTCGCAATCATTTCACTCTCAGCCCTGGCAAGCTTCGCCCGCTTGAAATTTGATTCGGCAACATCCTTGCTCTCGACGGCCTTGTCCATCTCAGACTGCGACACTGCACCGCTTTTCCTCAAGCTCGAGATTCGCTCGTAATTCGCCTGCGCCTGCGTCAGATTCGCCTGCGAACGCACAATTTCCGCATCCGCAAGCTCAATACCCGCCTTGACCGCCGCAAAATCTGCTTTCGCCACCTCGACCTGTTCGAGCATGTCACCATCGTCAAGACAAGCAAGCAGTTGCCCCTTTTTCACCCTATCGTTCTGGTCTGCAAGAACTTGGACAAGCAATCCGGAAATCTTCGGACTCAGCGAAGAACGGATCCTCGCCTCGAGGGTTCCCGTTCCCATGACCTCGTCCACGACAGTCCCGCTCCCGACTTTTAAGACTTTCACTCTGACCGGCGATAGGCGGAACCACCAGAAAACAAAGGACAGCATCAACAATAATATGAAAATTTTGCTGGCAAAAAAGGCATTTTTCCTGTAGGCAGACAATTCCATGATTATTCCTTGAAATCCTAGCTTTTCACGGCAAATGAGAGCTATATCACACCGATATAACTTTGTCCGAGTCCCTGACAATCTCGTAATGGTCCTTCAGCGTCGAAAGCGGACAGATTTCAGAACCTGGCGAATTTCGAAGTTTCAGACATGACCCGCATGCAAAGAACTGTGCTCCCGCATCAAGGAGCTTCTGCGCCTGCCCCTTTACATCGAATTTTTGGTCTTCTATCTTGTCTATGTCCACGCCTTTTCCAGACAGAAAAATGCGCACTTGGTCGCCCTGCCCAACGCTGTAGAGAGCCAGTCGAAGGGCGTTCCAGACCGTCTCCGGCTCCGTCTGAGTGATGATTATGCCGAGTTTCATTTGCATCCTCCTTTTTCATCTTTCTTCTTGGGCACGCAAGGGTGATTCTTCACGTCGCCGTGACAGTTTTCAATTTGCTCCGGCGAGCATTCCTCGGTTTTCCCTTTATGTTCATCCGGTCTTCCGCATTTTGCTTTTCCATTGCACATCTGGCGCCACCTTTCCTTGCTTCGGGTTTCGTCTGGAAGAGCAAGTCCAACACGGCACGACATCGGTCACCTGCGCCGGGTTCGAGTCCATAGTGGATGAAGAATCCCCGCCGGTCCGGCTCGACCAGCCCCGCATCCTTCAGAATCCGAAGATGCTGGGACACCGCGCCAGGACTTATGCCAGTCAGATTCGACAAGGCGCCGACACAGAGCTTCCCTCCCGTAAGAAGCCGGACTATTTCCACCCGCTTCTCGACAGCAAGCGCCCTGAACACACGCGCGATCTCAGACTCTTTCTTTTTGCTCATAATGTTTTAGTATATGCTAAAATAATATGATATCAAGGCTTCAATCCGAAAAATATGCGATACCATTTTTAGATCGCAACGTTTTCAGGCTTTCCGGATTTGCCATATATAAGAAAGAGGAGAGTTCCCGCAAGGCCAAAGAGAAACGAGACTCCGAAATTGAGACCTGGCGATTCGCGCCATAGATAGCCGGCGGAAAGCGAGCCCACGCCAACGATGACGTCGCGGACAAGATAATAGGCGCCGAAAGTGGCGGCCTTACCATCTTCCGGAGCAAGATCGAGGATAAGCGACTTCCGCGTGGGCTCTCCAAATTCCTTGAACCCTCTTATGACAAAGGCAAGCACAAGCATTGGCACAATGAACACTTCGCCCCCGGCCAGTACCGAAATTCTACCCGCAGCATATAGAAAAAGCGGAAATACTGTGAAAAATACGAAGGTGATTACTACATATGTCTTTTTGTTTCCGCGGTCGGCAAGCCAGGCGACCGGCAAATAGACAAGGACGGCAACAAGCATCTCAAGTGCCGTCAGCCCGCCAAAGAAGAATTCGCTCCTGCCGAGATTCCCGCAGACCCAGACGGCAAGAAACGCATATGGAAGCTGTTCGCAGAAACGGATCAGCACATCGGCGGCAAGCAGTATTTTAAGCTCTCTGGAAAAAGATTTGAATGAACCCCGGAGGGAAATAGGCGCAGTCACTGCTCCCTTGTCGTCGGGAACCAGGAAAAACATCAGAGCTATTGAAATGATTGCCAGAAGAAATGCCGCAAAAAAGGCGACGCGCACCCCCTGCACTATGCCGACACCCCCGATTAGCGCCCCGCCGATGATGGGACCCAGCGCCATAGGAAAACGCCGAACCAGGGAATGCATGCTGACGCCAAAAACCCGCCTGCTCTTTGGGACGCTCTCATTTATAAGGCTCATTATTGCAGGGAGCGAAACCGCAGTCCAGGAGATGAAAAACAGCGAGCCCGCAAAGACCGCCCACCATGTTTTTACAAGGACGACGATGAGGAAGCCAAAGGCGGCGGCAAGAGTGAAAAACATCAGTGCCCTCCTATGCCCGAATCTGTCGCTTATCCAGCCACCAGGATATGAATAGAGCGCCGAAAGGATGTTGTCGAAGCCGTTCAGCGCCCCCATTATCGCGGGACCAGCACCAAGAGCGCCAAGATACAATGGAATGAAGCGCTCGGCCATCTTTTCGCCAAGACCGACAAAGACAACCATCACAAGCATGCTGACTATCGAGCGGTTGAAAACGCTCGGATATGTCTCCGGTCCTTCCCCAGGAAGGCGCTCAGACTTGATTCTCTTCCTACTCATCTTGGATATATTCATATTTCAATTTTCACGCTGAATTTCC
>DYRX01000337.1 GCA_020718525.1 Victivallis vadensis | reverse complement strand
ACACCATCCATTTGTTAATGTCAATACTAAAATTCTTAAAAATCACTTATATTTTCTTAATTCTGTGGCAGTCCTCGATGCGGCAATGAACTATTTCCTGCGTGCCTTTGGTTTGTAGTAGTGCAATTTATTGCACGTTCTGAAGAAGATCTGAAGAATAACGGCGTTGCTTCACTCGGAGTCGGGGGCGCTATCGAAATCTATGCATAGGAATAATATTCGATTCCGATTCCGACCCCGAGACCGACAAATCCCAACAAGAGCAATTTTCACGAGTCAGAAATTATGAAATTAATATTGAAGGCGATCTAAAAATGCGATTAATTCACGGGATTGTGTCGTACGGTGAGTGATCGCTGTTCCAGCATGGCGCCCAGTAGGTCTGGAACTTCAGTGCGGCATTGTCTATCGATGACACATAGCTTGAACTCGCAGGTGTATAGTCCTTTATATTCATGGAATCCCCGTGACCGTCCATAAAAATTATATTTCTCCCGTTGAAATGGACATTCAGCCTCAGATCACTTCCATTTACCGTATGAAACGGATAAGTGCCAAGTCCGCATACTTTTTTGTATGCCTCTGTAAGAAAAATGTAGGAGGAGGTTTTCCCTGGAACGCTGAGAAATGGTTTGACGGTATGAGAATGCGGCGATGGCACAGAAAAGGCCGCATACATGTTAAATCCAAGCCAAGTATTGAGATCATACGGGGAATTGTAGTCTGCGACTCCGACACTTTCCTTTCTCATCAGCGTTGTCGGACACTGCCCAGTCAATATTGGAGTCCCACCATAATCTCCTGGTTTCCTATAGAAAAAATCATTTGTATTCTTTGTTCCGCCAACATAAAAGTGCTTGCCTACAAATCCAGACCACCATTTAGGGGAATCCGTTCCATTTTCCAAACTAGCGATGAATGAGTTGTCAAATTCATCGCAATATTGGAAGCAGTAAAGAAAAATATGCCTCATGTTGTTAAGGCATTGAACCTTCCTGACCTGCTCCCTGGCTTTTGACAATGAGGGAAGGAGCATAGCAATCAATATTGCAAGTATTGCAACGACAATCAGCAGTTCGATTAAAGTAAAATGCTTGAGCTTTCTCATTTTTCTCCAGGGATTCTGAATTTCTTATTTCATTTCACAATTATAGAACACTATATGTGTTACGGAACTATATTCCACCCAATTCCATTGCTGTAAATCGTTCCTGATGAGAGAATTGTAAATCCATCCATCAGATAGACAAGAGTCTTTTTCGTTGCTGCGCTTTCCCAAAGAATGTCGGTTTTTCCATCGCCATTGAAGTCGAGTATTTTCATGACATTCCATTTAGTAGCTGGATTGATGTCTTTCAGTGTGTAAATGTTCTGGTAGCTGGAAATCGCAATGCCATTCATCAGATAGACGCACCCGATGCCGCTGGTTGAATTCTCCCACAGTATGTCGGCCTTTCTGTCGCCGTTGAAATCTCCTGAATTCTTTATGAGCCAGTCGGGGTCGCTCTTCTTGTATGCATAGTCGCCGGATGCGATAGCCGCACCGTTCATCAGATATACATATCCGCTTCCATCCGTATGCTCCCAGAGGATGTCCGTTTTTCCGTCGCCGCTGAAATCGGCGAAGAGTTTAGCACTCCATCCGGATCCGGCACTGACATAGAAGGCTTTTGTCTCGGAGACTATTGATTTCCCGTTCATGATCGTTATCCAGCCTTCGCCGTTCGCGCGTTCCCACAGCATGTCGGCCTTCCCGTCTCCGTTGAAATCCGTGACAGCCTTGAGAGCCCATGCTGTAGATGGCTTGGAATATATGTTGCCCTGCTCCGCAATGTTAGCTCCGTTCATGATGTAGATGTAGAGCGAGCCGTCGATGTGCTGTATCATGATATCAGCCTTGCCATCTCCGCTAAAATCCCCTACAGCCTTGATATTCCATGTCGTGGTCGCTCCGTAAAGTCCTTTCGCCGCCGTGATCACTGCTCCGTTAAGAATGTAGAGGAGTGTCTGGCCTGTAAGGTCATGTCTCCATAGCAGATCAGCCTTGCCGTCGCCGTTAAAATCCGCAATCTTCGCTACGGCCCAGTTCTTGTCCGTTTTGTCGTATACGCTTGTGGGAGCGGATGGACTCGCACCATTCATGAAATAGATGAATCCGTTTTCGAGAGGGCTCTCGCAGATGACATCCGACTTCGAGTCGCCGTTGAAGTCCTCTGGAGAAATCCTTGCGAAATTCGCAGTTATGCCCTTGTCTTCGGTCACGTTCGTGATCGTGAGCGGATTTTCGGTTCCCGAGTAGTCGCCTGTCCAGTTGACGAAATGGAATCCGAAGTTCGGGATGGCAGTGACGGCACTGCAGTCTTCTCCGTCGTCAACAGTCTGGCTTGTCGTTCCGCTGAGAATTCCGCCTGCGCCGGCGGAGAAAGTGACTGTCCAAGTTGTTGTTGGCGGTTCAGAGCCATATTCGAATGCTCCGATGTCGGCAGTCCCGTTTGTGACTCGGGCGTATCCGCTTCCGCGCTGGTCGTATTCGAGCAATGCCGTATTCGAGCCGTGATCAATCGCAAGGCTGTCTGATTGCAAGGCGCAGGTTCTCGTCGCTCCGCCGTTGTCGGCGAGCGCGTCAATTTCAGTGCTCAGAGGAGATTCCACTGTTCCGATGTAACTGCCGTTCGCATTTGGATTACCGGCAGTGAAATCCGTGCCGCCCGCTTCGTTCACGCCTATAAGATTCTTGGATTCGGTGACAGTGAAAGAATTTCTGGCGAAATCTTCTTCATCGTCGCCTTCAGAGCTGTTGCCGCTAATAATTGAGCTTGTTAAAGTGAGTGAGCCATATCTTCCGGCTATGCCGCCCCCACCACCACCTGCATTGGTCGAGGAATTGTCAACGATTGTCGAGTTCGTCATCGTAGCTCCATGGTTGTGTATCGCAATTCCACCCCCGGTCTGGGGATCTGTTCCAACCGCAACATTTCCACTGACCGTGCAATTGCGGACAACAGATGTCAATGCGGAATTGGTGTCCCCGCGGCATAGAAATATTCCGCCGCCGCGCGAAGTCGTGCTGTTGCCGGCAAAGGTCGAGTTAAGTATCGTGACGGTCATGATGCAGGATGTGCTGTTGTATGTGGCCGCATAGAATCCTCCGCCTCCGGCAGTATAGCTTGCGGTCACATTCGAGATGTTGTCCGCTATCTCGCAGGAATCTATCGTAAAGGAGCAGGTGGCAGCAGATGCAGGCGAGACGTATATGCCTGCGCCGCTGTTCGATGTCCTGCCATTGCGGATTGTCATATTCTTGATGGTGACGTTGGTGACGGCAGTGATGTTGAAGACTCGATTCGTGGCGCTGTCCTTAGATGCATGCGCCTGGACTATTGTGCTATTTGCGCCTGCACCCTCTATGGTGACACCCTTGCTGACGGCGATCCCCGGTTCGGTGTAGGTGCCTGTGGCGACATATATGCTCTGTCCGGCTGTCGCCATTGTGACGGCCTTTCCGATCGTGGCGTACGGGTTGCCGGCCGAACCGTCGCCAGTCGTGTCGTTCCCGGTAGTGGCCACATAGAGGTCGTAGTTAGCTGTCGGGGGTATATTGAAGGTTGCCGAGTCGGCTACGGTCAGTGCGCCTGACGAGAAGCGGAGCTGTGCGCCGGTGACGGACGATGCGCTCGTGGCCGTGAGGTTTGCGAATGTCGCAATCCCAGATGAGGCCGTGACGGTTGCCGTCCCACCGAGAGTCCAGGAATTTGCATCCTGTTTTGCAGCAGAAACGCTTGCACTTGATGAAGTTATGGTATTGTTATACTGGTCGCATATTTTGACGGATGGCTGTGTCGCAAGAACTGCACCGTTTGTCGCCGGGGCCGTGGGCTGGGTCTGGATCACGAGCTTCGTCGCCGCACCGAAGGTGACGGTCTGGCTGACTGTAGCATCGTTGTATCCGGTGGCGGTGACGGTTACAGCCT
>DYRX01000336.1 GCA_020718525.1 Victivallis vadensis | reverse complement strand
GAAATGTCCTCCATAACTGCCTCGGCCATCCGCATTTTCGTGGGCTCGCGCTTGATGTTTGTCCCTCGGATCCGCTTCACATATTCCTTGCAGAAGACAGCCTTCATCGGGCGGACATGCGACAGCTCCGGCTTCAATTGTTCGAGCAAGGCCGTGTCAAGGACTTTCGCGCTCCGAGCTGATTCATAAGCGTTGTCGGGGAAAATATCCCAGCCTCCGAAAACAAGATCATCAAGTCCAGCCAAAGGAACGAATTCACGGACAGGGAGATCTCGCGACTGACTGCCCTTTTTCTCGGATATTGAAGCAAGCTGAGTGTAGGATCCGACGGGAACTGCGATTCCTTTCCTGACTGCCATGACGCCAGCCATGAATGTCGTTGCGACCGCGCCCATTCCTGGCGTCAGAACCGCCAGCTTCCCAACGGGCTTTTTGATTTCAGCGTCCATATTGTGGAATTCGTCCATCCTTGATTATTGACAGCAAAGACTTGAAATAGATGTAGCAAGCGAAGCATGGACGATAGCACGATTCCCTCCACAAATCAAATGTCAAAACGAAGAGTGTTCAGACCAAATATTCCGCCAATTCCTCTATCGAGCGTATGATTGTCAGATCTGGAAAATCTCTGATCACTTTTTGCTCATCCAAGCAATCATTCCAGCCTTTCCCCTTCAGCCAATAAGCCTTGCATCCCAGACCAAGAGCAGGTGCCATGTCGTTTTCGAAGGAATCGCCGACCACGCCGATTTCTGCGGGCTTGAAACCGGATTTTTTTATTGAGCTGGAATATATTGCAGGGTCAGGTTTGCGAAGTCCTGCCGACTTCGAATCTGTCACCGATTCGAAAAGCATATCGAGGGAGTATCCCTTCAAGATGCTATGCAGATTGCCGTAGGAGTTTGAGACAAGCATCAGATGATAGCGCCTGGCGAGAGATTCCAGTACGGCTTTGGACTTCTCCGTACATCGCCGCGCAGAAAGGTCGCAGTCTTGTGCAACACATGTGATCAGCTTAGAATACTTGGCATCATCACTGGAAATTAACTTATTGATGAGGCAGTAATCTAGATGGAGGCGGCATTTTTTAAGGAGAGTATTCAAGAAGTCGTCAGATTCGTCTATGAGATGCCTGGCGCTCAGCTCCTTCTCAGCATAAATATATGCCTCACGGAAGACGTTGCGGGAGAATGGCGCATTGGCGCGGGCATATGCATCCCACAGCACTTCAAAGCAGTGATCCCCGCCCGTATCCAGCGTTCCACCGTAGTCGAATATCAACGCCTTGATATTGCATGAATCTGTTTTAGAATTCAAATTTCACCCGCTTCAATTTTGCATTGCAGTTCTTTGCATATTTTTTCATGACGTCTGACCAGATAGGATAGGAGAATATTCAAGGCCGTCAGTTCAAAGAAAAAATAAATCCATGGCAAATTGAGCAGGACTGCCGCGAATAAAACGATTGCACGCGTATTGAAAGTCAGGATATTGGTGTATTTCATAAGCGGTCTGCTTTGACGGAGAAACTCTTTACGCAGTCCATCGGAAGGCCGGCTTCCATACTTTTTCTGCATCGCCTTTAGGAAGTTTTGCAGGGAATTGGTGCTTTTCTCCTGCGAAAGGGTATATCGCCAGTAAGTCCAGACAGCAAAGGCATTGAATGGATTTTTTTGCCACGACAACGCCTGGAGGCGTTCCTTCTGCAATCTGGAACAGTCAAACTCGCCATCCATCTTGTCTCTCAGGAAGTTCAGATGCAGATTGCGGTAGTAGTCGGCCATAGATGCCTGTTTAGCGTGAAAATATCCAGCCAGGAGTATTGGGACGGCGATCCATGCTGAAAAACCGTCGTCCAACATGCGGAAGCCCAGCGACACATAGATCGAAGTAAACCAGAGCTCTCCGGAAAGCCCATCGAGCCAGCGGCCGAGGCGCGATGACTGCCCTGTCATGCGGGCAAGCTGGCCGTCAGCGCTGTCCATTGTGTTGGCAACAATCAGGAGACATATTCCTGCCACGTTGAAGGAGAGGTCGGATGGGTAGAATAAGAGACCTGCCGCAATGCCCACAAATATGGATGCAAGGGTGACCTGATTCGGTGTGACACCAAGGCGCGCGCATATCAGCGCCATCCTGTACCCGATGCGGCGGTAGAAGACGATGTCCAGCCACTCTTCCGTGTCGGACGATTTCAATGTGGACTGAAACGAGGCTGTCCTCTCTTTATTCACGGGGTTCTCATCTCAGTCAATTTTCTCTTATTCACACATGATATCACAGATTCTGCGATCGCCTTTGCCGCCGCTTCCATGCAGGGACGGAAGCTGGGAAAGTCGTTCATGTCCAGAAGGAGGATTGAGCCGTCTCTCTTCACAATAGCATCACCTCCCCAGACCAGAAGCTTCATTGTTCCGGCAACCTTGAAGGCAAGTTCCCTAAGAGCCAGCTCGTCGTATCCTGAAGAGGGACTCAAGGAGCCTGAAAAGCTGTATGGCAATTTCGGATCTTTTCTGGGACGGGAGTGACAGCTATAGAAAAATCCGGCTTGCCCCACTCCATAGAACTTCACAATATTGCCTTCATGATGCTCGCTGGCTATTAGTTCGGATATTCCACGTTCGCAAAAACGCTTCAACGCCGCTCTGTAGACAGGCAAGGTGTCTGCATAAACAAGATCTTCCTCGCAGAGAGTGTATGAATCGGCGCGCTTCAGCCATAGCGCAGCAAAAGGGGGCGTAGCCTCTGCATATGCGCCGCTTTCAATCACTGCAGAAGCAGGACTGGCGACCGCATGCGTCCGCAGGCATTCCACCATTGCCTTCCTGGTGCATTTGCGTAGTGCGGAGGGGCTGTTGATTATGATCGAAGCTCTGGATTCCATCTCCGACAGCATGGCAACTGCCGCCTGACTCCGCGCCATGTGAATCACGTGCGCATCCCTCGTTCCCCAGTCTTCAAACTGAGACTCCTCGTATATATCGAGGAGATACCCGCGAAGCTCCAGCTCCCTTGCAGATTTTTCAAAGATTGCTGCATCGAAGGCTTCGCTTCCAAGCGAAAATGCAGGATCTCGTCTTATTCCTATAATCGTCATCTGCCTTGCGCCTCCCTTAAAAACTCGTCGGCTTTAGCAATGTCGCTGAGATTGTCCAGATCTATTATTTTCCCGAATGGATAGCCCCTGACGCAATATCCCTGTCTCAGCAGTTCCCGCTGAAATTCTCGCAAGCGAAGGCATTTTGCGTTGATGCAATCAGCCAAAACAGGCCAAACTGCAGGTGTTAAGCCGTAAATTCCGCCGGAAACATGTGGGATTCCGCCACGTGGCTCATCTTCGAACGATATTACGCGCATCGCATCGTCGGTCGCCACATAAAGAGGCCTCTCGTCCTCGACGTGCTCGGTGACACCCATAAGCGCATGGCAGTCGGCAGAAGCTTCAAAATGCGAGACAAAGCTTGCGAATTCATCCTCGAGGAATACAGCATCAACAGTTGAAACAATGAACTTTTCTCCTCCAATGAATGGGGAAAGCGCATGAAGGCTGAGCATGGAACCTGCAGTACTGCGCATAAGCAGATTGAACGGCACTGGAAGACGTTGCGCCTGAGCCCAGTCCTTCACATCAGCCATTTCCTCATTGATGATCACCGCTATTGATTCTGCTCTCAAAGACAAAAAAATACGGATAAGCCTTCCGGCGAGCGTTTCTCCGTTCACTTTTACAAGCGGTTTTGACGTTGAGACGCCATCCTTGCGCAGTCTCGAACCTTCTCCTGCGGCTAGAATCGCGTAGTGCATCGGAAAATCATATGAGTATTAGCTGTCATCTTGCTCAAAGATAATCCGGATACCTCGGATTTTCAATCATTCTCTCGCGATTGACTTTGATGGAATGCCATATATCTTGACCGCACTTGTCATAATGAATAAAAAGCAGATGGCGGAGAATCGGCAAGGATCTCGGTTTTGCATATTGCGCTTGCGCGCTAGTGTCCTGTTTCCTAAATAACGATACTATGTCTCTTTAATAATTCAGA
>DYRX01000048.1 GCA_020718525.1 Victivallis vadensis | reverse complement strand
GTCCTCTGTCCTCTGTCCTCTGTCCTCTGTCCTCTGTCCTCTGTCCTCTGTCCTCTGTCAAAGGCTCCATCATGCCCGCATCGCTTTTTCGGCACGCTTTATGCTACACCGCAAATGGTTTCAGCTTTGAGGGGGCTGTTACTTTCGGAGTTTCTAAAATCAAAAAGGGAGGGAAGGAAAATGAAAAGGGGAATCGTTCTTGTGCTTTCCATGGGATTGTCGCTCTTGTCTGCGGAGGAATTGAAAAATGAATCGAAGAAACTCCCTGCAAATGCTTCTAGAATCATAAAAATTCAGGAAAAATCCCCGTCTTACATTTCAGACATTTATCAAAAACATCAAAATGCCGATGCGTCTTTCTATGTTGAGATATTCGGATTTGGCACCAAAAAGCCTTCCGTCAGCCTCGAAATGGTAAAGTCTGATGGAAAATCAAAAAAAATGCTGAGAGGACGGATAGAAAAATACGACTACGATGCGGCGACGGGTTCGGCCCAAGCAAGTGTAGCATTTAAGAAAGTTCCCGCCGGAGACGGAGCTCTCATTTTCAAAAATGGTCTTGTTGCGGCTAAAAGCTTCCTCGCCATTGGGACAGAAAACTCCAAAAAAGATTCATCCGCTGATGTCTCATTCTCGGTCAACTCCGATTGGGGAAGCGGCTTCGTCGCCACAGTCGGACTCAAGAATAATGGCGAGTCAAAGCTTGATTCCTGGACGCTGGAATTCGACTTTCCTTATTCCATAACCCAAATCTGGAACGCGGAAATTGTCTCGTCAGACGGACAGCATCACAAGATCAAAAATATCTCCTGGAATGGCAGTCTCGCACCCGGAGAGACTACATCATTCGGTTTCTGCGGAGCTCCGGGGAATGTCATCTCCGCTCCAGAAAATGTCAAATTCAGCGGAGATTGCGGCGAAACTCCGGACAAGCTCCAGGCAGTCAATGACAGCACCAGCGTCGTCGCGGGCAATTCCGTCGAAATCAATCTGCTCGCCAACGACATCGTCCCCCCAGGCTCGCAAGCGGCGGTAACGGCAATAGGAATTCCCTCCCACGGAATTGCAAGATTGTCCCAGGATTCCCTGAAAGCTATCTACATTCATGCGGAAGGATATCTCGGTTCAGATCGCTTTTCATACACAATAGGCGATCAGGACGGACAAAGCTCTTCCGCCGAGGTCTCTGTGACTGTCAGTTCGCCTCCAATAATCGTGCCTGGAACTCCGAGCATATCAATCCTGAAAGACTGGGAAAAAGGCGGATACGTCGTCAAGTGGACAAAATGGAGCGGCGCCGCTGGAAATCTCTGGCGACTTTTCGAGGACGGAGTGAAAATTCACGAGGAGTCCATCTCTGCGGCTGAAGTCCAGTCGGGAGAACTGCGCATTGACGAGGGCAAAGCATACGGCGTTTACGGCTATCAGATCGAACTTGCGAATTCCGCAGGGAAAGCGCTCAGCGAAATCAAATACTACGCAGTTGATGGCGCAAGCCATATAGTCATTGCCGAAGCGGACAATGGACGCCAGTCCCTGCAGACGACAGTCGGATGCGGCGAAACCATCTCTCTCACACTCTCAAATCTCCTAAATGCTTCTGCGAATTTCGCAGTCGCGACGAACAATCCTGACGCTGTGGACTGCGCAGTAGGTGGAAATATTCTTAGCGTCAAGGGCAGGAAGCCGGGCCGTGCTGGAATCAGAATCAGCGACACAGGTGGCGGCGAAGTCAGACATCTCGGAATCCGCGTGAAAAATGAAGACGGGTCATTGCCGGGAATGCCGTCATATCTTGCAGTCGGATCGGTTAGCGAGGACAGCGACGGAGATCTCTCGTTCTGGCGCTCATTCGGAGAAGATGCAAAAAATCGCCGCATGGACATCCGCTACATCTATATCAACGGCGGTCCGAAAAGCATGGGCGGCGGATGGCGAACCTGGACGGATCGGGACGGATTCCGAGTCACATCTTTTGTCCGCGAAAGCATCAAGCTCGGAATGATCCCCTTCCTAGTCTATTACAACATACCGGACGGCGGCGAAAGCTACTACACCGACAAGGAGCATATCCAGTCCTACGACTATATGTTCGGCTATTTCACAGATCTCAAATTTGCCCTTGAGCTTGCTAAAAACGAGGCGGGCGATGAGATGGTCGGATTCCTGCTTGAACCAGATTTTCTCGGATACATGGCACAGAACGACGCTTCTCCAGATTCAATATTGGCGCGCACTGACGCGGCGTACGAATCCGGAGCGCTCGTTCGCGGCGAAGATCCTTCCTATCCAAACACTGTGGCTGGACTTGTCCAGGCTATAAACTGTGCAATATCCAGAAAGATGCCTTCCGCATATTTCGGATGGCAGTTCAATTTGTGGGCAAGTCCCGCCGGCGGATTTACAACACAAATCCCCGGAAAAGGCATTGTCCATCTTACGGACTCCGGAGATATCGCCGCAGGCAGAGAGGCAGTCAGAAAGGAAGCACTCGCCATCAGCGACTACTACATTTCCGCAGGCATCCTTTCAAACGGGGCAGATTTTGTTTCCATAGACAAGTACGGGCTTGATGCGGGTGCCGAGGGAAAAAATGCCAATCCTGCGGACTCGACCTGGTTCTGGAACGCGATACACTGGAGAAACTATCTCGAATTCGCCAGTGCAATGCACGCAAAAACTGAACTGCCTGTGATTCTATGGCAAATCCCGACTGGCAGAATCAACTCGAGCCTCGCACTCAATCCATATTCGGAAGATGGAAAATTGCCAGATCTTCCAAATGTCTCGCGCCGCTTCGAAGACTCAGCACCATCGTACTTCTTTGGTGATTCATTCTCTGTTTCCGGCGCAAGATTCGACTACTTCTCCAGAAACGACGGAGCTTCAGCCGTAAGCGCGGAAGGCAGAACTGTCACCTGGGGGAGGAACCTCAAAGTCGCCAAAACCGCAGGTGTGATAGCCGCACTTTTCGGAGCGGGAGTGGGAGACAGCACAGATGGAATAGGAACCCCGACAAGCGACGACAACTGGTGGATAAGCAAGGCTCAGGATTACTACAAAAATCCTGTCCTCCTAGGTCCCGACGATCCCGAACCCAACAGGGCACCAATTGCCTCCGACGACAATCTCAACGTGGAAAAAGGCGGATCTGCAATGCTCAATGTGCTGGCAAATGACAGCGATCCTGACGGGGACACCCTCACTGCGGAAATAAGCATTCATCCCGCCCATGGAACTGCGAATTTCGCAAATAATATCCTAACTTACACGTCTGAAGCCAGTTACGAGGGATCGGACTCCCTGGTTTACACCATAAGCGACGGGCGTGGCGAAACTGACAGCGCGCTCGTTTCAATCGTCGTGCAGTCAAAGCCTCCAGTCGGTGACGGAACAAGTGTCGCTTTCAAAGTGACGGGTGACTGGGGGTCTGGCTTTGGCGGCGAAATCAAGATCAACTACGGTGGAAAGACAACGATAGATCAATGGACTCTCGAATTTGATTTCCCCTACCAGATCACCTGTATTTGGAACGCCGAAATCGCTTCCAATTCTGGGGGCAGATACAGGATATGCAATGTCTCCTGGAATGGCAGGCTTGCCCCCGGAGCATCCGTCTCATTCGGATTCAACGGCTCACCTGGAAATGTCTTGGTTGAACCATCGAATATAAGCTTCAACGGCGTGCCCATTGGCGAAAGCGAAAACCGTGCCCCGGACGCGCTTGACGATTTTGCTGAAACTGCCTACGAAACAGGAGTGACTGTCAACGCGCCCGCCAACGACAGCGATCCTGACTGAGATCCTTTGTCCGTTTCGTCGCTATAGTCTTCCAGATAAATAAATTTAGTGTTTCTCCAAAGTTTATCAATGGGATTGAAAACCATATCTTTCCGATCAGGGTGCCTCCTTTTGGTGGCGAGCGCCTGTCAAGCTTTTTCGTCTACGAGTCACCCTTTATCTTGAGCGGTATTCCGCTGACCACGAAATGCACGTCATTGGAAATTTGCGCCAGTCTCTGGTTCACTCTTCCGCATGCATCCCTGAAAATTCTTGAGATTTTGTCGCCGGGGATTATCCCAAGGCCGAGTTCATTGGTGACGACGGCAATATCGCATGGAGGATCTGCGAGAATCGCAAAGAGGCTCTCAATTCTTGGGGAAGATTCCGGATTCTGAGATTCGTGGTGCATGATGTTGCCGAGCCAGACCGTGAGGCAGTCAACGAGGATGAAGTCGGCGTTTTTTCCAGCTTGTGAAATTGCGCCTGCGAGGTCGAGGGGGGCTTCAAGAGTGTCGAAGGTCTCGCCACGCTCTTCGCGGTGCTTCCGTATCCTTTCGCGCATTTCATCGTCGAATGCTTCCGCTGTCGCGATGAATATTTTTCTCCCGTATGGAGATGCCAGCCCGAGGGCAAAACTGCTTTTGCCGCTTCTGCCGCCGCCAGTTACCATCATGACTCTTGGCATTCTGCCAGCTCCTTTCGTATTTTTTGCATAGTTTCCAGCGATGAGTTTAGCTTTTCAATTCCGAAGACTTCGATTGTTAGGACTCGACGAAAACGGTGGTGGTCGGCAGAGAGCACGGAGATTAAATCTGAAAGGGTCTTGAATGGGAGGCAAGTTAGTTCGCAATGGTCCTTTCCCTGCGCATTCAAACCATGCAAGTGGACGATTTTGACACGCTCTTTCCATTGATCCCAGAACAAATGCGGATCGAGTCCGAGTCTTAGCGCATGACCCAGATCAAAGCAGACGGAAAGATCGAAGACCTGGATCAGCTCCGAAACAAAATTGAAGTCGTAGTCCAGATTTTCGATGCATAGATCTGAGCTGGCAAATGGCAGGTTGTCCCTGAGTCTCCCGATGAAAATGCGGGCGTTGTCGAGAATTTCAGAAGCCGATACGGGGGAGGGGAGGGGAGCCGGGAAAGGCAGATGCAGTATCCATCCGAAAGGGGAAAGAGGGGAAAGCCGTTCTATGATCCGCAAGACTGCTTCCGCCTCTTTGACGACGAGAGATTTCGTCTGCTGCAAATTTATGTCGAGCGGGAGATGCACTGTGTATGTCAAGTCTTTGGCGGCGGCGATCTCTACAAGTCTCAGTATTTCCTCCTCTGACGGCAGTTGCGAGATGCGGTCAGACTCAAAGACAAGGATTTCGATGTCGTCGAAGTTTGGCGAGAGCATCTCCACATTTTCTAGAATGCCTGCCGGAATTATAAAGGAGCTTGTTCCCAGCCTGAAAGGAAAGCCTTTTTTCAATGATATCATGTCTGTTCCGCTCGGGAGAAAATTGGTGGAATCATTTTTCCATTGCTTTTGCCTTGAGACTCCTGGGCATTTTTTCTATCGCGTAGCGCAGTGCGGTGCGCGGCATCCTGCTTTTGCTGTTCATGACAAAGTCGAAGACCTCTTTTTGCTGCGCCTGACTTGCCGACTTGAGCATCCATCCGTAGCCCTTTTGAACCATGTCGTCCTTGTCTTCGAGCAAAATTCCGGCGATGGAAAAGATGTCGCCGAGGAATTTTCCCCGTCTCGCTGGAATGATCAGGCTGACGGCGGCGGCGCGTCTGCACCATCTGTTCCTGGATTGCGCCCATTTTTTCAGATCTTCGATGCGTTGCGGATAGCTGTCAATGAAAGATCCGACGCTGTGGTTGCAGAGGGTGTCGCATGAAGCCCAGTTGGAGACATGGAGCTCGATCCATTTTTCAAAGACTTTCAAATCGCAGTCCAGATATTTTTTTCGGATGAGATACGACCAGTGGCAGGCGATGAAGGATTCTTCCATGATGCCGGAGCGCCATAAGTCTTCGCAGAGGGCGAAGACAAGCATGTTGTCCAGGCTCGCGACACGTTTGTCGTAGGGCTTGGCAATTTTCATCACCATCGCGGTCTTGACGCCGTAGGACTGGACTTTTTCCTTGAAGAATCTTTGTCCGGCGATCTGGATCCGCGGATCGGCATTCTTCTTGAGCTCGTCCCTTATTTCAGCGATGATTTCCTTCATGATTGCGTTCTCATTCTATCCATAGACGGCATGGGGGTAGGGATTCCAGGAAGTCGCGTCCGTAGTTTTTCGATACGATTCTCCTGTCGAGCACAACAATGATGCCCTTGTCGGATTTTCTTCTGATGAGACGGCCTGTCCCCTGCTTGAAGCGCAGGACGGCTTCAGGAACCTGGTAGTCGAAGAACGGGTTTCCTCCAAGCTCTCTCACCTTCTCGTTCCTTGCCTGAACAATGGGCTGATCCGGCACCGAGAAGGGGAGCTTGGTTATGATCACGTTGCTGAGGGCTTCTCCGGGGACGTCAACGCCGGACCAGAAGCTGTTCGTCCCGAAGATGACTGAATTCGTGTCTCTGCGGAACTCTTCCAGCATCATTGCCGGCGGCAGGTCTCCTCCCTGGATCATCAGCTTTATGCCCATCTCATCGAAAAACCTCCTCAGAGACGTGGCGGACTTCTTCAGCAGATCGTAGCTCGTGAAGAGGACGAAAGCCTTGCCGTGGGTCATTCTGATGTATTCCTGCACACGCATGCAGAGCGAATCAAAATAGTCCTCCGTATCCGGCAGAGGCATCTTTGGAACATAGAGGGAGACCTGGCTCATGTAGTCGAAGGGCGTGTCCAAAATCAGGGCTTCGCCGTCGGCAAACCCAATTCTGCTGAAGTAGAAATCGAGGGACTTGTTGACGGAGAGGGTCGCGCTGGTGAGAACGATGGGCTCTTCAATCGAAAAGAGTAGCTGGGAGAGAAGCTTGCCTATTTCCACCGGGGCGGTATGCAGTCCGCCTCCTTCGCCCTTTCCCTCGATCCAGTACACGTGCCCCGGCATCTTCATGTTCAAAAAGTCGAAGAATCCCTTCGAGTAGTATGTGGACACCATGTATTGCGCCGTCATTTCCTGCCTGATCGAATCGTCCTCGCAGGATTTGATGAACTCCTCAAGCTCCTTGTCAAGCTTCTGGAATTGCACCGTTATCGTGTCCTCGATAAAAAACGGATTCATTATCCTGATTTCGCCCTTGTTCCGTTCCGCCAGATAGTTTCTCGCCGACTCGAAAAAGAAATCCGACGCGGTCAGGGTTTCCGAGACGGTTTTCCGGAGCGCCATGCTCCTGTCGCCGCCGATCATGAGCAGTCCTCTGGCTTTTTCAGGGTCATAAAGCTTTCTAAGAAAAGATCTTACGCCGAAACTGCTGAGATGCAGTCCAAGATGCTGTGCCGCCTCGTCCTCGAGCTTGTGCGCCTCGTCGAGTATAAGCGCGGAATATTCCGGCAGAAGCGACGATTCCATCTCTTCGACCGACCTCATCTTGAGATCCGTGAAGAAGAGCGCATGATTGGCTACGATTATGTCGGAGCTGTCCCAGGATTTTCTCGCACGCCAGTAGAAGCATGACTTGTAGTGCTCGCATTTGTTGCGCATGCAGTTGCCGACTTCGGAGCAGACATGCTCCCAGAGATTCTTGCTGTATGGAAAATCTATCGAGCCCTTTGCTCCGTCGTCGGAGCTTTTCGCCCACTTCTGTATGCGGGACACGCCGCTGTGGAGTGCTTCCAGCGGAAGAAGCTCCGAGGCGTTTTTCCCGGACGCCATCCCAAGGCGCCTCATGCAGAGATAGTTGGATCTGCCCTTGGCAAGAACAGCTTTGAATTCCAATCCGATCGCCTTTTTTATGAGCGGGATGTCCTTGTTGATGAGCTGATCCTGCAAGTTGATTGTTTCCGTGCTGATTATGACGGGCTTGCCGCTTTCAAGAGCGTAGTAGATTGCAGGGACCAGATAGGCGAAGCTTTTTCCAACGCCGGTCGGTGCTTCGACGCAGATGTTCTTCGAGAGGGCCAGCGCGTCGGAAATCCTCAGCGCCATTTCTGTCTGCTGTGGACGCTCCTCGTATGCGGGACCTCCAAACTGCGAGATTGACCTGAGCGGAGATCCCGCCGAAAAGAAAGCCGCCGTCCTTGTTATCACCGAGGAGAAGTCTTTTACCTCTTCTTCCTCCTCGCCGGACTCGTATTTTTCAATCTTCATTATCATTTTCAATTTTCACACTTGAGAAGATTTTAAGAAATGCTAGTTTGAGAAAATCGCATCTGATATAGTATATTGTTTGCCTTGAAAGGAGCAAGACCAATATGAAAAAGCTTTTTTGTTTTTTTTCGATCCTCGGCTTCTGCATGATTCTTGGAGCTCAGACCGTCGTTGTGAGAAAATTTGCGGAAGTAAAGAACCCCAGCATCTTTTTCAAAGGCATTCAGGGAAATCAGGACTTCTCGAACCGCTTCGCCTCCGATCTGAAGAACTGCGGCTGGTTTGAACCAAGCAACAGCCCTTCGTCCGACTACAGCGTCGAGGGCTCCGTTTCGGGCTCCACTGCGAATATCGTCGTCAGAGATCCTTCCGGCGCGGCAAAGCTTTCCTTCTCAGTTCCGCTCCAAGAGGGCAGGGCAGTCCGCGCCGCAGACATGGCTGTTGACCATATGCTGAAAAAAATATTCGATGTGCAGATATGCAATTCGAAGATCGCCTTTTCCGCGGAGACAGGCAGAGGCGTAAAGGAGATATACTACTGCGATTTCGACGGCTCGAATCTTGTCAAGGCGACAAGCAACGGCACCCTATCTGTCGAGGCGGACTGGTATTGCGGAAAGGCTTCCATCATATATACCATGTATTCCAAGATGCAGACATATATCGTTGAATACAACACGCTCACAAGAAGAAGCAGGAGCCTTCTTCAACTGCCAGGTCTGAATTCTTGCGCATCAATTTCTCCGAATGGAAAATTCATGGCGATGATACTCAGCAAGGACCGCCAGGTCGAGCTATATGTCAAAGAGGTTGAAACTGCCGGAATGAGACGGCTCACCACTGGAAAAAGCGTCGAAGCCTCTCCGTGCTGGTCCCCGGATGGAAGCAGAATCTGCTATGTCTCAGACTCCTCCGGCCGCCCGTCTCTTTATGTCATACCCGCAGGTGGCGGATCTCCAACCCGACTTCCCACTTCGGGCACGGAAGCCGCAACCCCGTCCTGGTCAAAGGACAACAAGATTGCCTACTCCGCCAAAATGGGGAGAAATTATACGATCGCCCTCCTCGATCTTTCCGGAAAGGAACCCAACGGAATTCTCGTTGACGCCGCCGGCGACTGGGAAAATCCATCCTGGGCGCCCGACAACAGGCACATTGTCTGCTCCAGGACCCTCGGTGGAAAATCCTCCCTTTTCGTTATTGACAGCCAGAGCAGAAAAATGCGCCAGCTTGTCAATTCCGGCTCGAATATGAGCTTCCCCGCCTGGTCCCAGCTTTTCAAGTAAGGGCAGATGACAGAGAATCCCCAAAAGCCCAGGCGCCCGAAACTCCCCCCTTGGATCAGGGTGCGGAGACATGCCGGTCCCGATTTCGAAGAGCTCTCTTCGATAATGAGAAAGACCGAATTACACACCGTCTGCCAGAGCGCAAAATGCCCGAATCTCCACGAGTGCTGGCACAAGCGCAAGGCGACATTCATGATACTCGGCGATTCCTGCACAAGAAACTGCCGTTTCTGTGCCGTCCCGCATTCGGAAAAGCTTCCTCCTCCTTCGCCGGACGAAGCAGTCAAGCTAGCCAGTGCAGTCGCTGAAATCGGGCTCGACTATGTAGTCATTACGAGCGTGACAAGGGACGATTTGAGCGATGGAGGCGCATCCCATTTTGCAGATTGCATCCGCGAAATTCGCAAAGTCAGGCCGGATCTCAAGGTCGAGGTGCTCGTTCCGGACTTTGGCGGACTGGAATCTTCGATTCTTAAGGTGATCGAAGCGGCTCCAACGGTCTTCAACCACAACATCGAGACCGTCAGACGTCTCACGCCAATGATACGGAGCGGCGCGGACTTTGAGAGGTCTCTTTCAGTCCTTTCAATTGCGCACGCCCTTTCCCGTGGTGGCATCTTCGTCAAGTCCGGAATCATGCTCGGTCTTGGCGAAAAGGACGATGAAGTCCTGGAGACGATTTGCGAAATCCGCAGGACCGGGGCGGATATAATCACAATCGGCCAGTATCTGCCTCCGGACAATTCATCTTGGCCTCTTGACAGATATGTGGAGCCTGAAAAGTTCGACGAGCTGAAGGATTTTGCCATCAAAGAGGGTTTTAAGAGCGTTGCCAGCGGTCCGATGGTCAGAAGCTCATACCATGCGGAAAGCTCCTACGGTCAGCTCTTCAAATGACTCGGAGATGCTTCGCGTCTTGACGATATGTTCCGTAGCACGATTCCAGTTTTCCACGGCAAACTCTTGGGCGCATTGACCTTTGATCAACTCGATAAGTCAAGTGCCCGTGTCGGCAGTAAAATTCTAATCGTCCGCTTTATCATCTTCCTGCAGAGCAATGGGGAGCAAGTCGGTCGCCTCAGCGGCGGGAAGCTCCTGCACGTCCTTGAGCTTCCTTCCGACGGCTCTTGATCTCACTTTGGCTTTTTCAATTGTGTCTGATGCCTGAAGCAGTTTAGTCTGCACTGCGTCCAGAATATCGCCATACTTCGTCCACTCGGTTTTGACCGCAGCCAGGAGGCTCCAGACCTCGCTGGAACGCTTCTGGATCGCAAGCGTGCGGAACCCCATCTGAAGGCTGTTCAAAATTGACCACAGCGTAGTAGGACCAGCGATAATCACACGGCTCTCTCTTTGGATTGCCTCGGTCAAGCCCGTCCTGCGTATGACTTCGGCAAAGAGACCCTCTATGGGCAGGAATAGAATGGCGAAGTCAGTGGTTTGCGGAGGGGCCAGGTACTTTCCGCAGATGTCCTTTGCACAGGTCTTGACGCGGTTCTCCAACTGCTTCCCTGCCATTTCAACCGCTTCGATGTCCGCCCTCTCTTGCGCTTCGATCAGGCGCTGGTAGTCTTCGACAGGGAACTTTGCATCAATCGGCAGCCAGACGACCTCTTCCTTGTCAGCGCTTTGTCCTGGCAACTTGATGGCAAACTCGACACGCTCTCCGCCGTTCTTCGTTGCCACGTTGATAGCGAACTGATCGGGATTGAGCACCTGCTCCAATAGCGCGCCAAGCTGGACTTCACCCCATGTGCCACGGGTCTTGACGTTTGTGAGGACCTTTTTAAGGTCGCCAACACCAGTGGCAAGAGTCTGCATCTCTCCAAGTCCCTTGTGTACCAGTTCAAGACGTTCACTGACGTGCTTGAAGGACTCGCCCAGACGCTTTTCGAGCGTACCCTGGAGTTTCTCGTCTACGGTCTGCCGCATTTGTTCAAGCTGTTTGGCGTTGTCAATCTGCATGCTTTGCAGTTTGCCTTCCACCGTAACCCTGAGAGCCTCCAATTTCTTCTCATTTGAGTCTGAAAGTTTCCCAATCGAAGATGACATGGCTTCAAGCTGTACTGTCTGGGCGATGGACAAATCCTTCATTGTCTTGGACATCGTCTCAGAGATGCTCTTCAGCGTCGCCACAACTTCTTCGCGCAGTTGCTTTGATCCGGTGGCGGACTCGGCACGCACGGCCTCCAGCCGTTCGGCGCTGGCTTTTGCGGAGGAGGCGAGCTGACCTGAAAAAGCGTCGAACTGACCCTTTTGCATATCGGCAAGAGCCATCATCCGCTGTGCCACGGAATCACCGAAGGTCTTGAAGGCTTCAGCAAGTTCCTGCCGTTGCTCTCGAGCCGCCTTACCCTGTTCGTCTCTGGCCTGTACCACGTCCTCTCTGACGGAACGCTCGCTACGTTCCTGTGCCTTTTCGAAAGCATCAAGGCGGGACGCAAGCAGGGGAGAATCGCCTTGCGAGGATTTCCTTAGGAGCATGAGCAGGAGAGCCACAACTGCGGCCAAGAAGACCAGAGCTAGAACCAGCAAGATATCCGTCACGGACTGCCTCCCTTAAAAACATATTTGTTGTGCATTCATACGGCAGATAATCGAGGAGACTGGGAGTTTCCATCCCATGGAGCTCGCACAGGCTAGCATGAGTTGACGCTCAATCATGATAAACTCCGCATTTCTCCTGCCAAGCGCGATAGGGCGCTTCTTATTCTGAACACTTTCGCAATAGCCCACGATAATCTGTGATGCTGAAAAGTTCAAGGTTCCGGAGCGGATTTTTAAGCGTCTCCGCGAACTCTGCGACAGTTGTTGGAAACATTTCCCTCATTGTGATAGAACATTTCATGTGCTTTATCATCAAATAATGGGAATTGCGCCCGCAAAAGTCTCCCTGGCGCAGGGCTCTCTTGACATATTTCAGGATATTTTCCGGTATTTTATACTTGACTTATATTTTCCCGGCTTCTACTGTCTTCACCATGCAAATTATAGTTCCTCATCGGAAATAAAGCTCCCACACTTGTTAGGAATCGCGTTGTATGCCACTTAGCACCGAGCAACATCTTGAACGTAGCCGCAGGGAACTGCTGGATCTGTCCACCCGCAACCGACTGCTGTCCATTCCAGTCGGATCCAGGTCTGCCCAAGTCATCCAGGTCAGTGATGAGAAAAGCGACCAAGTTTTCCGCTTGCTGGTCATCGAGAAGAAGGCGCTCAGCTTCCTTTCTGGGAGATCTGGCAAATCGTTCGACGCGCAGGACAAAAGTCGCCTTTCCAGTGATGCCGAGGATGCGGAAGAGGGGCTGTCTCAACCCGGAGATGATGGCGTGGACGAAGCGCGGATGGACAGGCGTCATACAGATGCACGCCTGCAGACTTCACTCTCGTCCGAAGGCTTGCAATCCCGTCTGCTGGCACTTTTCCGAAACGCCCAGACCATGATTGAAGAGCAAGGAGTCAATATCCTCTACCTGGCGCTCGGGAATCTGAAATGGCTTGAATGCGACAATCCTGATGTGCCGCGCTTTGCTCCGCTGGTTTTGGTCCCAGTGGAAATACATCGTAAATCCGCCTCTGATAAATTTTACATCCGCAGGCTGGAGGAAGATGTGCAGGAAAATCTCTCCTTACGTGCCAAACTCAAGGCTGACTTCAACATTGATTTGCCTGACTTTCCAGACGAGGATGACTTCGACTTGTTGCGATATTTTGATGATGTCAAGACAGCGATCTCAGGAGCGGAGAATTGGGAGCTTCTGCCGAATGCTATTACCCTGGGTTTTTTCTCTTTCGCAAAGTTCCTGATGTTTCGTGACCTTGATCCAGAAAACTGGCCTGAGGGCAGAAGTCCAATCCAGCATCCTTTCATAACGGCTCTGCTGCAGGATGGCTTTCCGCAATCCGAAGCATTCTTTGCCGAAGATATGCACCTCGACACTTTGATCCCGGCAGACCGCCTTGACCATGTTGTTGACGCGGACAGCTCCCAAAGCATTGCTATTGAGATGGTTCGCCAGGGACGGAGCATCGTGATCCAAGGACCTCCCGGGACGGGTAAGAGTCAGTCCATTACAAACATCATCGCAACGGCGGTGCTAGATGGGAAAACAGTTCTGTTTGTGGCAGAGAAACTGGCCGCCCTGGAAGTGGTCAAGCGGCGGCTCAACAAGGAGGGGCTGGGGGATTTGTGCCTGGAACTCCACAGCAACAAATCCAACAAGCGCGCGGTGGTGGAGGAAGTGGGCCGCACATGGAAGCTGGGAAAACCTATTGCGGAAGTTCCTGAGACCCTTGTTCCAAAACTGGAGCGGTCGCGCGCAGTGCTGAACCATCACGCCAATATTCTGCATCAGCGTTCTTCTCCATCCGAATTGACCCCCTACGCAGTCATCGGCGAACTTGTGCGGCTGGGAAGCGGAGCTAAGGAAGTTGCCGATCTCAATTTCACCCGGGCGGAAGGCTGGACTCCGGAAATTCGACAGGAATGCAGGAGATTGATGGGGGAACTTGAGGAGCGTATCCGCGAAATAGGAGTGCCAGCTCAAGATCCTTGGCGCGGGATAGGATGCGATATGGTGCTCAAAGTTGATCTTGATCTGCTGGAGACCCAAATCCGAATGCTGTCTGCCAGTCTCGGCGCTCTGATTGAAACGCTGGGGACTCTGGCCGTCGCCTTGAAACAGCCCCTACCGTCAACTTTTCCCGACGTTGAACAGCAGGTGCTCATTTCCCGCTACGTGGAGACGGCTCCGCATGTGGATAAGCAGGCGTTCTGCAGCAGCATATGGAATGCCGGACTCGACCAGCTCAGCGATCTGCTGAAGAATGGAAAATTCTTCGAGCAAACTGTCGCGGACTTGGCAGGCAAGGTGGCTGACTCCGCATGGGAAGAGGATTTTTCCTCCGCGAGAGAGCATATTGCCGCGCATGGTCGTTCTTGGCTCCGCATTTTCAACGGCAATTATCGCCGCTCGCTTGCGAAACTGCGTGGCGTCAGCACGGGACTCTTTCCGAAAGCCTACGACGAGCGTTTGACCTATGCAGATCAGATCATAGCCGGTCAGCGTTCACTCAGAGACATCCGGCTTGCAAAGGATACAGGGCAAACCGCATTCGGAGAAATTTGGCGCGGAGAGAAGACGGATTGGCGGCAGATTGAAGCGATCTTGACATGGGTTGCACAACAACGCTCGGCTGGACTGGGCGAGGATTTTCGCATCCTCTTTGCGGAAGTTCAAGACCATCAGCTTGTTGCACGATTGGGCGAGAAAATTTCGAAACTTCTCACGGACGCGCACCAGCAGGCGACCAGCTTGTGCGAACGGCTTAACATCGATTTTCAGGTCGCTTTTCATGCGGCTGATTTGGAGTCAGTTCCGCTTCCAGCTCTAGCTGAGCGGTCAGCGCTTTTTCTGGAGCATATGGAAGACCTTGCAAGGTGGAATCAGTATTTCATCCGAGCCAAGCGGGGCAGGGAGCTCGGGTGCGGAGCACTGATAGATCGCCTGGAGAGTGGAGCCGTTAGTCCGGAAGCGGCGCTTGACTGCTTCGACCGGATTTATTTCAGCCAGTTGATCCGGGAATTCATGCGACAAAACCCGGAACTGGCGCAGTTTGACGGGGTCCTGCATGATAGGCGGATCGGGGAATTCCGCAACTTGGACATGCGACGACTTAGGCTGTCCCGTCATAGGGTGCTTGCGGCGCATTTCGGACGCATGCCCCCTGTGGAAGGGGTGGGTCCGGCTGGAATCGTGAAGGGTGAAATGGAGAGAAAGCGCGGACATCGTACCGTGCGGCGTCTGCTCAAGGATGCAGGAACAATAGTGCAGGCAATCAAGCCGGTATTCATGATGAGCCCATTGTCGGTTGCTCAATTCCTCGAGCCGGGAGCCCTGGAATTCGATTTGCTGGTGGTTGACGAAGCCAGCCAGGTCCAGCCGGTGGATGCGCTTGGAGCCATTGCCCGATGCCGCCAGATCGTAGTAGTCGGGGACAGCCAGCAACTGCCTCCAACCCGCTTTTTTATGCGCATGACTTCTGAAGCGACAGAGGATGAGGAAGAATTGGAAACTGGCGTGGCAGAGGCCAGGGACATCGAGAGCATTCTGGGGCTTTGTTCTGCTCGTGGACTGCCTCAGACCATGCTCCGCTGGCATTATCGTAGCCGCCATCATTCGCTGATTGCGGTTTCCAACCATGAATTCTACAAAGACAGACTTTTCATCGTGCCGAGTCCACATTCCTCTACTGCGAGCCTTGGCCTGCGATTCCATCATATTGACGGAGGAGTCTTTGATTGCGGCGCATCAGGCACTAACCGCATCGAAGCAAAAGCTGTCTGCAAGGCTGTAATCGAACATGCCCTCCAGTCGCCGGAGCTCAGCCTCGGAGTCGCAGCTTTCTCTGTCCGCCAACAGCAGGCGCTCCTCGACGAACTTGAGTCCCTGCGCCGAGAACATCCGGAGACGGAGTCCTTCTTCTCAAAGCACCCCGACGAGCCATTTTTCATCAAGAACCTTGAAAACGTCCAGGGAGATGAACGGGATATTATTTTTATCTCCGTGGGGTACGGAAAAGATTCCCGCGGATATATGGCGATGCGTTTTGGTCCGCTTAGCATTGAAGGCGGGGAGCGCCGCTTGAATGTCCTGATCTCCCGCGCCAAAAAGCGCTGCGAGGTATTTTCCTCGATTCTTGCCGATGACATTGACCTCGGCCGGGCATCTGGGAAGGGCGTTGCTGCGCTGAAAACATTTTTAAACTATGCAAAGACAGGTCAACTGCAGATCGCAAGACATGCCAGCGGAGAAGAGGAATCCCCGTTTGAGGAGGCTGTTCGAACGGCACTCGAATCATCTGGGCACATAGTGGAGTCCCAAGTAGGGATTGCGGGTTTTTACATTGATCTCGCCGTCCGCAGTCCAGATCAGTCTGCTTCCTATATCCTTGGCATTGAATGTGACGGCGCTTCGTATCATTCCCTGCGCTCCGCCAGAGACCGTGATCGCCTGCGACAGACAGTGCTGGTGGATCATGGCTGGGCCATCCATCGCATATGGAGCGCCGACTGGCTCCAGCGCCCCAAGGAACAGTTGCGCAAGGTGCTCAAAGCAGTTGAAGATGCGCATGAACAAATCAGGCAGAGCCGCCACGAGGAATCCTTTGCCCCCTGTATGGAAGAGTCAAATCCCTCAGAGGTTGAAAGGGAGATTCGCTCTGAAGAAGGAGATGAAAGCGGCTTGTCCAGCTTGGCAACCCCATACTACGAGGCGAACTTTCCTGTGGAAAGGCATCTGGGACCTCACGAAGTTTCCACAAAAAAGCTGGCGTCGCTTGTCTTCGATATTGTAAAAGAAGAGGGACCAGTACATGAGGAGGAGGTGCTAATCCGGGTGCGCAATCTCTGGGGGTTGGGGAGAGCCGGCAGTCGGACACAAGACTCGGTGGCAAAAGCCATCCGTTCACTTCAGAAAAGCCGCCTTTGCATAGACGAAAAAGGCTTTTTGAGCTTGCCCGATATGCCCGTGCCGATTCGCAATCGCGATAATGTCGCTTCGCAGAGTTTGCGCAAGCCGGAGATGCTTCCGCCAGCTGAGATACGTGCGGCGATACTGGCATTGATTGATGCCCACCATGGAGCGACGGAAAAGGAAATTCCGCTCGCTGTCGCCCGCATTTTTGGATTCCGGTGCACTAGCGGCCAGCTTAGATCCGTCATCGCCGAGCAGACAGTCAATCTGATTGAAAATTCCGTAATAAGGGAAGTGAACGGAATGCTCAAGCTAAGTTCTTGATATCGAATGAATAGCGTAGCATATCTGATACCTTCCTAAAGCTGGTCGTCATACTTCAAGATTTCTTGATCTGTGGAAAAAGGAGTTGTCTTATTTTCAGCCGCCTGTGGGGGCTTGCCGATGCCGGGCGGGCGGAATTCCAATTAGTTGAGGGTAAATCACATGAAATATTCTCTCACAAAGGCGCAAAGGAAGATTGAAACTTGCCTGTTCTGGAAGGACTAATTTCCATTTGGAAAAAGAGTTGACATGCTGGAATATGGCTTAACAAATTGATTATAAAGCATTTATGCAGAACATATAATTAG
>DYRX01000335.1 GCA_020718525.1 Victivallis vadensis | reverse complement strand
TAGTTTTTCAGATAAATAATTTCATTGTTTTGCTGAAAAACTATCATCGGGAAGCTGAAGCTCCGCACAGCTTCTCAGTTTTTTCATGACTCTCATGACTTCCGCCGCGTCGCTCATCTAGTGTCCTGTTTCCTAAATCTTGTCGCTGATAAATTTAGCCTTCTGAAATGAAGGCTCTATCTTTCCGAGGCGCGCGCATAAATAGCGCGGGTTGAAAGTGATGACGAATTTTCAACATTGATATTTATTATTATCATTGCAAATAGTATAATATGATATATACTTGCATACATGATGATAGCTAATATATTATTGAAAGGAGTTTGCGATGGGAAGAAAACTGACAGGAGACGACCGGACGCTGGACGATGCCCTCAGGCTTTGCCGAAATGCCGCAACAGTCGCAGACATGCGGATGGCGCTCTCCCAGATAATCTGGTCGTAAGTCTTTCCGCCGAGCAAATATAGTCTAGGCAAGCTTGACGCAAGGCGTTCATGATGCTAGATTTCACGCCAACACACACGGAGACAAATTGCCATGAAAAAGGAAGCAAACAAGATTTTCGAGGGGACTCTTGAAGCAAAGGGCCTCAAGTTCGCGATAGTATGCGCAAGGTTCAACGAGTTTTTTGTCAGCAAGCTTCTTGACGGAGCAATTGACTCGATACTGCGGCATGGGGGCAAGTCGGAAGACATTGACGTTGCCTGGGTGCCTGGCTCCTTCGAGATTCCACTTGTTGTTCAGTCGCTCGCAGAGACAGGCTCCTACGACGCACTGATCGCGCTGGGAGTCGTCATTCAGGGCGCGACACCACACGCCGGCCTCATAAACGCTGAAATCTCAAAATGCCTGGCGCAGATCAGCCTCAAGTCTGGAAAGCCTGCGATCAATGGAGTCATCGCCGCTAACGACATAGAGCAGGCGATAGAAAGAAGCGGAACAAAGGCTGGCAACAAGGGTGCAGACGCGGCTATAACAGCGATCGAGATGGCGAGGCTCATGGAAAAAATTCCAGGAAGAAGGAATTCGTGAGCGAAGCTTCGCAAAATGAAGGGGCTGGCAAGCCTGCCCCAGGCTCCAAGGCCATAAAAGACACTCGCAGACTGGGGCGTGAATTTGCTCTCCAGTATCTTTTTCAGACCGACCTCGGAGGCGATCCGCCAAGTGCCAAGCACCTCTCCAATTTCTGGAATCAGTTGAAGGAGGCTCGATGTTTTCCGCAAAATAGAAACCTGAGGTTCGCCTGCGAGTTTGCAGAAAAGACAATATACGGAGTACATGGAGTCATCGAGGAGATTGACAAGACTATTTCTGGATATTCGAAAGGATGGTCGCTGGAAAGAATTGCCGCGATTGACCGCAATATCATGAGAATCGCGATCTATGAAATCTTCAGAGAATCGTCCATTCCGGCGCTTGTCAGCGTGAGCGAAGCGATGAGGCTTCATGAAAAATACGGTTCGGAAGAGACGAGATCCTTCGTGAACGGCATTCTCAACGCTGTCATGGGCAATTCTGGCGGAGATCCACGTAAAGGGAAAGAAGACAGGAAAAAATGAAGTCAATATTTTCGATATTTCAAAAAGGTCTGCAAAAAACTGCCACTAGCATCTCGAGATCCTTCGAGAGCATCTTCAAAGGGCAGACCGTCTGGAACGCCGAAACCTATGAAAAGATGGAGCGCACCCTCATCGAAGCGGATTTCGGACGCGCCGCTTCCTCCGCCCTGCTTGCCGACATCAGGGACCGCTACGAAAGAGGACTGATACACACAAGCTCGGACATATTCGACATAGCTAAAAAGGATCTGCGCGAATTCCTCGCCGGAAACATGAGGGAAATTCGGAGACCTCAGAGCGGTCCGGCTGTCATTCTGATCGTCGGCGTAAACGGAAGCGGTAAAACAACGACCGCCGGAAAAATGGCGTGGCTTTGGAAAAACGACGGAAAGAAAGTCATGCTTGCCGCCTGCGACACCTACCGGGCGGCGGCTGTCGAACAGCTCAAGCTATGGGGTGGGAGGACCGACTGCCCCGTGATCTCCTCGAATTCTGGCTCCGACCCGGCCGCAGTCGCCTATGACGCAGTCAGCTCGGCTCTTTCGAAAAACTGCGACTATCTCATCATAGACACGGCGGGACGACAGCACACGAAAAAAGGTCTGATGGACGAGCTTTCAAAAATGTGCAGAGTGATCAAGAAAGTCCTTCCCGACGCGCCTCACGAGACCTTTCTGACGATTGATTCGAGCACGGGGACAAACGCACTCAGCCAGGCGAGAAATTTTTTAGATTCAGCCGCAGTGAGCGGACTCATTCTCACAAAGCTCGACGGAACAGGGAAGGCAGGCACCTTGACCGCGATACAGAAGGAGCTGGCTCTGCCTGTCTTTTTCATAGGGCTTGGAGAGCAGGCGGAAGATTTACAGCCTTTTGATCCTGAAATGTATGCGAATGCAATATTTTCCGATCTCGGCATCCAGTCTTAAGGCAGTTCCGGGCGTAGTTCCAATTAATCGAAGATGATGCTCAACTTTTGGGAGACACACCCGGCAGTGACTTGCAGTCGCTCATCATGTAAATTTGAAGACAGGACAAGTATAAGCCGCCGTAGTGCGGAATTCGACGCGGAGCAAAATGCAATGGCAAATATAAGATTTGTGGATGATCAGGCTTTCACCCGGAAAGAGTCTGCATTGCTTCCTTCGTCAGGAAAAGCCGCCCTCTTTCTCTCCGTAAACGTGCTTCTGATGGTGCTTTTCGGCCTGGCGATGCTCTACTCCACCTCTTCCGGCAATGTCGGCGCTAAAATGTTCGTCAAACAGCTAGTCTGGGCGCTGATGGGAATTTTTTTTGCAACCGGAATATATATTGCAGGATACAGAAAAATTCTTGAATACTCCATTTATTTTCTGGCCTTCGCCTGCATTCTGCTGATCGTCGCCAGGCTGAACAGGCCGATCAACGGCTCCCACAGATGGATAAGGATTGGCTCGATGAGCGTCCAGCCGTCTGAATTTGCGAAGCTCGCGCTGATCATGTTTCTTGCGCAGTTCTGCGCCTCAAACCAGAAGATGCTTAACAACTTCAAGAAGGGAATCATTCCCATAGGAGGAGTTTTTGCGCTGACTGCCGGTCTGGTATATGCCGGAAAAGATCTTGGCACGACAGTGCTCCTTTCGGCAAGCATTCTGCTCATGCTTTTCGTGGCAGGACTGAAACTGCGCTACATCCTGTTTGTCGTATGCGTTTTCGTTCCGGCAATTGTATGCTACCTCAAATATTTCGATCCGGAAAGATGGTCGAGAATGACTTCATTCATTGATCCCGAAGCATGCTGCATGGACGATGGATATCAGCTATGGATGTCCCTGCTCGCCCTGGGCTCGGGTTCCTGGACCGGACTTGGATTCACGCAAAGCCGCATGAAGGGCATGTATCTGCCCGAGGCGCACACAGATTTCATTCTCTCGATAGTGGGCGAAGAGCTCGGCTTTTCCGCCATGCTGCTGGTGATCGCATCCTACACGGCCTTCCTCGTTTCAGCCGCATATATTAGCATAAGAGCCTCCGACCGTCAGGGACTTCTGCTCGGATTCGGAATCTCCATCATGCTGGCCTTGCAGGGGGCGATCAACATCGGTGTCATATCGGGAGCTCTTCCGACAAAGGGGATTCCAGCCCCCTTCATCAGCTACGGCGGGACGAATCTGCTTATGAGCCTCTGCAGTGTGGGACTGCTTCTGAGCATATCGAAGCCTCCGCCTGCCCACGTCCATGAACGCAGTTGCGAACCTTTCAGGGCAAAGACATTGCGCGGAGCGGTGGAAAATGAATTCTGAAAAAGATCCCCCAGACTCTACCCTCATTCACCCCCTCCAAAGACTTGTCATCGTCTGCGGCGGAACCGGAGGGCATTTTTATCCAGGCCTGTCAATCGCGAAGGAATTCTCTGATGCCGGCGGCAAAGTCGAGCTCTTCATCTCCGGCAAAAACTCTTCCGCCCAAAGCGCTCTTGCCTCCGCCAGCGGAATTGACTCCCGAATACTGCCTCAATCTCG
>DYRX01000334.1 GCA_020718525.1 Victivallis vadensis | reverse complement strand
TAAATCGGAAAATGGATCGGCTGTCTGGAAAATGTCGTAAAAAATTTCCCACAGGAATCAGCGACTGATTCCTGATGTAGTTTTTCTAGGAAAATAAATTCACAATTTGAATTTATTGAAATGAAAAACTATAGATAACGATTGCTGTCAGAATTCTGTTCTGCCTCATTTTTTTAGTATTGACCAGCCAGATCCATTGTTGTAAACCGTTCCTGACGAAGAGACTGAGAGTCCGTTCATAAGATAGACCAAAGCTTTTTTACTGCCTGCATTTTCCCAAAGCATGTCTGACTTGGCGTCGCCGTTGAAATCAAGTGTTTTTACCACGTTCCATTTACTTGCCGGATTTTGGTCTTTGAGCCTATATACAATTCCATTGCTCGAGGCGGTAGATCCGTTCATGATGTGAATAAGTCCACTCCCCGACACTTCGTGCTCCCAAAGTATGTCGGTCTTCCCGTCTCCGCTGTAGTCAGCGGCATTGACAATCTCCCAACTCAGATCGCTTTTTATGTATGAGTACCCGCTCCCTGGAAGGATAGAGGTGCCATTCATCAAATAAACGTAGCCAGCTTTTCCATCGGCAGTTTCCCAAAGTATGTCGCTAGTTCCGTCGCCGTTGAAGTCTCCGAAAAGCTTCAAAGTCCACGACGGACTTCTCGAATAAATAGCTCCTTGCGTGTTGACAGTTCCTCCGCTCATGAGCCAAAGGTGTCCTTGAACTCCGTTGATTTCCCAAAGGATGTCCGCTTTGCCGTCTCCATCGAAGTCTGCGACCTTTGTCACGAGCCATCCGGATTTTGCCGGGAATGAATGGTAGGTTTCGACATTTGCTCCATTCATGATATGCATCGCCGTAGTTCCACTCGTTGGATGCGTCCACAGGATGTCATCTTTTCCATCGCCATTAAAATCCCCGATCTCATTGATCTTCCATGCTCCGCCTGTGTAAATGCTCTTGACGTCAGTAATTGACGAGCCATTCATTATATATACAAGCGCCTGCCCGCTGAGCTCGTGCTGCCAAAGGATGTCGCATTTTCCATCGCCGTTGAAATCTGCGAATTTCGCAACGGTCCAGTTTTTGTCCGCCTTGTCATAGACGCTTGCCGGTTCCGAAGGCGTGATGCCGTTCATGAAGTATAGGAATCCCGACTCCGAGCCGCTTTCGGCGGCGACATCGGATTTGCCGTCGCCATTGAAGTCCCAGGGCACTGAGCCGGATCTTTCCGTTCCTGTCACATTCACATTGTCAATTGCCATGTCGCTGTTGAAATTTGCGCCGACCACGCCTCTAAATCTTATTTTTAGCAATGAGCTACCAACATACGCGTCGAGGCTTACAGTTGCTGTCGTCCAGGCGGCGGCGTTGGAACCATGCTGTTGCCCGCTGAGACTCCATACGCTGTTGTGCCACTCACCGTCGTACACATCCACGTTGAGATCTCCCATGTCTGAGCCATACATGTGATAATCAAAGGAAAGATCGGCCTCGCTGAGACCTGAAAAATTGAAGAGGCCAAGAAGGCTGGCGGTCTTGTTGCTGTTCGAGTTTGCTTCGGTATACATGTAGTAAGCGCCGGCAGATGCGGCTGATGGTCCGGTTGTGGCTGTCGGTGTCCCGAAAGCGTCTCTTGTCCAGTCCATTTCATCATCCGATGCCTGCATCCATGCATCAAAATAAGTATCTTCGAAACTTTCATTTGCCGGGAATGTGGCGACGGGAGCAAGTATCCTGAAATTCGCAGATTCATCGTAAAGCGTTGGGGTGTCTAGGTCTGTGACTCTGATCCTGTAGTTCGAAGCGCCCGTGGTGCCGGCAGGAACAGACCAGGAAAAGGTGCCATCGTTTTCGGTCGAGGAGGAAATGTCGGAAACTTTTAAGCCTTTTCTATAAAGCTCGATTTTTACATTGGCACCTGCCGTGTTTGTCGCCCAAGTGATGTTGTTCGAGTCGCCCACAGCCCATACCGCGCCAGAGACCGGGGCGGTGACTGCCGGGCGGTCACCACCTAAATTGTATTCAATGTAGAAATTGGTGGTCGCCGCATCAACAGTCTGGGGCGGAACTGGAGTGGCCACTGTCGCCGTCCACTGCGTTCCGTCTGCTTTCACGAGAGAAAAGCCATTCACCGATGTCGCCTGCCCGGCCGTATCGTCATAGACCTGGAGGAACCAGCGCTTCGAAGTGTTTTTGACCATGATTGCGCTAAAGTCGAGTGCGAATGTGCCGTCCACGCCAGAAGCACTGGCTCCGTTGAAGTTATAGGCGCCCCCTGAGTCATATAGGTCTTTGTAGTAACTTGTGGAGCTTGGAATGTAGGTGTCCGGTGAGGCATCAGCCAAATCGCCGATCCCGAGTTTAACCCTCATGTGCTCGCGTCTCTCGGCATTGAGCGTGAATTCGGCGACAATATCAGGCTGGTAGTATTCATGCACATCCATCCAGTAATAATCGTCGAGAGCGGGCCAGGTGCCCGGCTTGCTTTTCAACACCTTGTATGCGACCCAGCAGAAACCGCTGTTCTTCCAGCCTGTTCCCCAGGAGTTGACAATCTTTATCGCTCCGATCTCATCGGCATCCATTACCGAGTCTCCATCGCAGTCTATCCATATGTTGTCGTGGTAGCCGGTCACGATCATGAAATGTCCGCCGCTATTTCCAGAAACGTTGTAGCATGCATGCTGGCCGACGAAATCGTTGTCGTCCGTATGCTCGAGATTGTCTGAAACTGTCTTGTACTGCCAGGAGCTGATTCCTGTCCAATAGTTTAAAAGATACCCGTTGTTGATATATTCCTTGAGCTGTTCGATCCCCTGGTCGCCGCCGTCAGCCCTATAGACATCGAAGGAGCCATAGTTGGCGAGCCTGTTTGAGATCGCCCCACGCCAGATGGAGCCCGTCTTGCACCATTCCGAAGTGTTTGAGTCATTGGGATATTCGCTGAGCGTCGGTGCCCCGCTCTGGTACAACATTGTGTATGACTCAGCCATGTATGTGAAGGCATTTGTCCCGTTTATGTGGTTATAGATGAATTTCGGGGAAAACTTCTTCGTTCCGTCCAGATCGTTCTGAACGTCCCAGTCGCGCGCCTTGGCGGTCATGAAGGTCAGACCGTAATACGTCGAAGAGGATGGTCCGCATGAATTTCCCACCTGGTTGAATACGGGCGGAAAATATTTTACGGTATCCGCGTCAGTCGCATTGTCAACATAGACCGGCAACTGCGCGGACAGCGAATTCATTGCGAGAAATCCGGCGACTAGAAGCACCGCACCCGTCATCAGCCTGATTTTCCTGTTCATTTTTTCCCCCTGTCAATTGTTATTTACTGAATTTCTTCGTTTTCAGTCATCCCCTTTTCTCTTTCAAGCGCGCGTTCCTGTGCCTGTTTTACGGCTTCCCCCATGCTTAGCGGGGCCAACCCGTTCTTCTCTCTTTCCTTGTTTATTCTCTTGAGACCAAGCTCATTTGGAATCGTTATTTTTGGTGTAGGTCTATGTTTTTGCATCCATTCCTTTTGCTCTGGCGCGGCAGGCAAGCCTCCTGAATGCGTTGCAACCCAGGCAGGATCGTTGAAGTCCGTCTCTGTTGGCTCAGCCTCCTCAAAAAGGGGTGAAATTCCTGAAGAATTCTTCTTTTCCGCTTGAGATTTATTTCCTCCAGTTTCCTTCATGCCGGCATTTTTTTCATTTTTTTGTATGATTTCTGAAGGAGAATTGGATAGTTCTCCTGAAGTATCGGGAACAATTGTTTTTTCAGAGCTTCCCTCTATAATTCCATTGTCATCCATTGTACTCGAATCTTCAATAGAGACAGGCTCGGATAAGTTTTTTTTCAAGCGGGATTCTTCAATGCCGAGCGTTCTGCTCCGATCAGAATCCAAATCAGTGTTTTTTCCGTAAAAATGAGAATAAAGCGCCCAAAGGACAAGCATAAGAATGAAAAAGGCGGCAATCCCCATGGCCAATATGGCACTTTTTGAGTTTGGAACTGGCATTTTCTTAGCAAGTCCTTCTGATAAAAGACCAAATACTTCGATCGCCTCCCTGTCCCCCGTAGACCCTCTACAAAGTGAGTATAAATAAATAACGTGATTTTTCAAGTGCATGAATAAAAATTAAGGAATTTT
>DYRX01000333.1 GCA_020718525.1 Victivallis vadensis | reverse complement strand
ATCTTCCGAATGATTTTACAATTTACGGAAAAAAGGGCAGTATAAGAATATTTCCATGTTTCAATTCAGCGACCAGGGCGGCACTTGCACTAGCGAAAAGGGAGACGACAGTTTTTGAGGGATTCCGCAGAAACGGATTCGAGTACCAGATTGAAGAAGTTGTAAGATGCATCTCGGAGGGACGCATAGAAAGCTCTGTCATGCCCCATTGCGACACCCTCGCCAATATGCGGGCAGTAGATATGATCCGTAGCGAGATCGGACTCAGATTTCCTTTTGAGAAAGACTGATTGGAATTTTGATTTCCACCATGCCTGAAGATAATCCTGATGATGCGTTCCATGGCTTTGCAATAAATTCGGCATGAGAGCCGTTCGACATGCTAATAAGAGTTAGCCTGACTATTGTTAGTCCATATGGAAAACCATGCGTTCGAGCCCCAGTTCTACAGAAGACGGACTCCGTCTGCATCTCCCTTCTGGAAAATTATCGCCCCCTATTATGATGAGTTAGAACGTATCCATCCTGATCTCTACGGTGCAAAATACGGTTTTTACAGAACTGCCCTGCGGATAGCGGCCGATAAGTTTATCAAGTGCGCCAAGCAGATGAGGATAATATCGTTTATTGAGAAGAAAGACCAGATGGACGTGATTGAAGAAGATCCTCAAGCATTGCAAGCTGTGGGTGGAACCAGAGGAACGGGCTCCTCCTAAAAAGCCCATATTGGTCTGACTTCTCCGATTCCTCAATCCGAATTGCAAGTTAAAAGACTAATTCCTTCAATATTTGATTTGATTTCCCGCCCCTCCCTGATTAGCTTAGGCACACACGAAAATCAAAACGCCTGTCAGCAATGACTGGGGAGCCACTCAAATCCAAATATGTGCAAAATAAAAAGCTGTCATGGAAAAGAGGTGGAAACAGATCGCTTTCATTGTGATGAGATCAATTGAACAAACTTCACAGTTCACTTAGAAGGACAATCAATCATGCTTCCAGAGTCTCTTTCAATAGTCAAAACCGCTGAAGCGTTTTATTTCAGCACCGTGGAAAAGGCGTTGCGCCAATGGATAATGATCACCATAGAAAACCGCAGTTCAAAAGATATCGCCTCAACCGCGTCAATCACAGCGGGCGGCGAAACCGTAGCCACAAGCCTCTCGGTCAGACCGGGGACCGCTGAATACCGCTGCTATGCGAAAACACTCTGGCCGGAAAACAAGGGCGAATCCGCTGCGTCGCTGGTTCTTTCATCACCGGATCAAACTATAAATGCAACTGCGCCGGTCGGGAATCACCGGCCATGGAAAATATACGTTTTAAGCGATGTCTGCACCGATTATATCTGGGTTTATGACGACGAGGCTGAAATGCGAAAAGATGATTCCGATCTCATGGAAGCTGAAATTGACATGGCCAGGGCAACCCGCCATCTTCCTTCATACAACCGCAACAGATACAACTTAGTCCACTCACGCGAAGTGGAATTTTTCTTTGAACGCTTCCCTCAAAAATCCACTGAACTGCTAGAACGCATCCGCAATGATGATTTCACTTTCAATCCGCTTCTCAACATGTGTTTAACACAGATTATGGGCATTGAAGATTCCATCCGCCAGCTATATCCGGCCCGCAATCTAGCGCTTCGAGAACAGCTGGACATAGGCTATGCCAACCATCAGGAGACCCCATCCATGGGGTGGGGGTTTGCCTCGGTCCTGGCCGGTAGCGGGATCAGCCATCTGGTGTCAGGAATATTGCCCTACGAATGCCCTTGGGCCGTGAGGCTTGAAGAGGAACCGATTTTCAATTGGGAGGGGCCTGACGGCAAGCAAATTCTTGTCAGGCGGTACAACAAGGGCTACGATGAGTCAAGATTCCTGCTTAAAGGCCTCCAATACACCAGCAGTAATTTGCATGAGGCCATAATCCCCGAATACCATAGGCTTTCCGACTCGTACAAGTTCAACGCAATTGGGCTTGTGGGCTGCTATTCCGACCTTGCCGTACATTCCAAAACCATGCCCGCCATCAAGAGCGCATCCATAATATCATATAATAATCAGGGCTGGGATTATCCCAGGCTGATTAACGCCTCCCATAAACTGTTCTGGGATGACATAGACAAGCAGATTTCAACCAGATCCATCGCCGTTCCGGTTTACAGGGGCGACTATGGAACAACATGGGACACATGGCCAGCTTCCTTGGCAAAATATGCGGCGCTTTGGCGGCGGGCGCAGGAGCGGGCGGTTGCAGCAGACATGTGCTGTGCGCTTGCAGGAATATTCAATCCTGATTGGTTTGAATCGAACAGAGCACGGCTGAATGAAGGATGGATGAATACGCTATATCTGGCCGATCACGCCTGGAACGGATGGCCTGAATCCAACCGCATCCAGAATGCAGTTCTGCGCAATCGGTGGCAAGCGTCCGCAAATTCAAATCTTGATTTTGTCATCGGAAATGGTCTTGCGGCAGTCGCCAAAAACCTTCCTTCGAATTCAAAACAGCGCCTCATGGTGTTCAACACTTCAGGGTGGTTGCGCACCTCCATGGCACGGACAGAAATCAAACATGCCAATCCGCAGGTTGTCGACATTTCAACCGGAGAATCAGTCGCCTGCCAGATTTCAAAAGAACACAACCGTACATATCTCAGCTTTATCTCCAACGATGTGCCTTCAGCCGGCTACAAAGTTTATGAACTGCTGCCAGGCGCTAAGAAACAGCAATTCCAGCCGTGCTGCTCTGTCAACGGAAATACTATCGAAAACAGTTTCTATGCCATTGAAGTATCTTCAGTCACCGGCGGCATCACCAGCATATATGACAAAATCCGCAAACGTCAGCTGGTTGATCGGGATAGCCCATATCACATCAACCAATGCCTTTATTTTTCCGAGACAGATCCCGAAGCTGACGCAGATTTTCCAAATGACTCGTTTAAACATTATTCCAAACCTGTAGAGCACAGAGCAAAATCAGCCTCCTGCAAGGCGGGCGCAAACGGGCCGGTATTCGGAGAACTTGTAGTCACTTCCTCATTCCTGACGATCAAGCTCACCACCACTATCACCCTCTATTCGACAATAGATAGGATTGATATCCGCAATGATCTAGACAAAACGCCGACATCAGAAAAACAGGAGCTGAATTTCACATTCCCGTTTAAAGTGCCAAACAGGCGCTACCGCGTTGAAACCCCCGGCTGCATGCTCGACCCCGAAAATGACATGCGTCCGGGAGCCGGCATGAGTAACACCTCCGTAAGACATGTGCTTGACATTTATAATGAAGATTTCGGGGTTTTGCTCTCGCAAACCGACTCCTTCCTGCTTGAATTCGGACATCGCACCACCATGGAGGATGTCCTCCGCCCTGACCCAACAAACAGCACGGTGATCAGCCTCGCCATGCATAACTGCATCGACTGGAATGAAGTCAACCGCACGCAGAACAACGAATCTCAAGCTGTCTTCCGATACAGCATTGCCGGTCATGCGGGCGGATACGATCCCGTGCGGGCCATACACTTCGGACGGGAAGACAACAACGAACTCATTGTCCGTACCGTTTCAAAAAATCAAAAAGGCGAATTGCCTGAAAAGTCCCATTCTTTTATCTCAACTGACAATGACAACGCCATTCTTGTTTGCTTTAAGAAGGCTGAAGAGGATGGCTTCATTGCCCGCCTGTGGAACTGCTCGGATCACGGGATTTCGGCAACAGTCAGATTAAACGGCATCGGTGAATTCCGCAGAGCTGAGCACACCGACCTGATTGAACGGAATCAGTCGGAAATGACCATCGTTGACAATGCTGTCACCCAGACCTTTAACCGTTATGAGGTCGCCACCATAAGATTCAGTGGCAGGAGAAGCTTATTGCCGCCCGGGTCAAAACCCGGACAGAAAACGAAATCATCGTCCCGGCAGATAAAAGATCGCAGGCATCCGGGAAGAAAGGCATAGTCATGGGTAGTGATGATCTCATCGAAATCGCCATGGTGCGGGAAAATCTGGACCCAATTCCGGATTTAAATGCTCGATTCCGATACCGATTCCGCCCCCGAGGCTGAAACACGACACGAAGCACGTGAACGAGTGGTATTGAAGCGGGAGAGATCAGTTCA
>DYRX01000332.1 GCA_020718525.1 Victivallis vadensis | reverse complement strand
CATGAGAAAAATCTCGGCTATGGCGGAAATCAGAAGACGTGCTACAGAACCGCTCTAGATGCTGGAGCGGACATTGTCATCATGGTGCATCCGGACTACCAATACACCCCGAAGCTGATCCCAGCAATGGTTTCAATGATCGGCAATGGTCTTTATCATTGCGTTTTGGGATCTAGAATACTTGGTGGACATGCGCTCAAAGGAGGCATGCCACTCTACAAATACGTCTTCAACAGGTTTCTGACATTTGTGGAGAACATCCTGGTCGGAGCCAAACTCTCCGAATATCACACCGGCTACAGGGCGTTCTCCAGGGAGCTTCTCGAAAAAGTAGACACTTCGTGCAATTCAGACGACTTTATTTTTGATAATCAAATGCTCTGCCAAATTTTGTTCGAGGGCTACAATATCGCAGAAATTAGCTGTCCAACTAAGTATTTTCCCGAGGCGTCCTCGATAAATTTTTCAAGGAGCCTTAAATACGGCTTTGGATGCCTATGGACGGGGATTTGCTTCAGACTCTGCAAAACGGGTCTGATCCGCCATCCGCTTTTCAAAGCTTGACACATGTAAAAAGGGCAGAAGGCAATGCACCGAGATCATTTGATGGAAATTGGTTTCTTGATCTGTGCCTGAAGTATGGAACTGAAGAAATCCGAGGACGAATATGCAAAATGGTGCGAGCGAGAAAATAGATTTAGGAGATCTTCCCATAATAAAAGACAAAAAACTGCCTCCCAAGCTTCTTGGTCCGGAACTTTTCGGAAAAATCGCTATGGAAATGCTTGCCGCCTCCCGGAGCAAAAAATCGGGCGAATCCAGAAGACGTAATCCTGTCGAGGCTAGATTCGTCATGCGATGAGTTTTTGTTTCGCCTAGATAATTGCACCGCTATTTTCTGAAGGGGTGTATTTTCCTTCCAGTCAATAATGCGCCTTGATTGTGCAATCGTAGGAATTTGTCATGACATTTACTGGAAAATATGCAATGTCGGATGATCTTATCAGACCTTTCCCACAACTTTCATAGTTGTGGGAATATTAGATTTGCCGAACAAACTTTTAGGGCTATATTCAAAAGCATAAAGAGAACCATTGTTGAAAATCTGACGCGGATAGACAATCAGGACTCCCAGACTTCCTTCAACCGGTCTTTTTGGGCGAAGGCTGGCGCAGAGGCGATTTTTGCCGCCGCCTGGGAAGTTGAATACCTGATCGTCGGAGCTCATGCCGTCATGTTCTATACGGAGCCCCGATATACAAAGGATTTAGATTTGCTCGATCTTGAAAGGCTTGAATAACAATTGAATATCATTGGAATATCTGCGTTCTACCACGACTCGGCAGCAGCTCTAGTTTCAGACGGCAAAATTGTAGCCGCCGCACAGGAAGAGCGTTTCACCAGGGTTAAGCACGACCATCGCTTTCCGGAGAACGCCTTGAAGTTCTGCCTGGACTACGCGAATCTTTCTTCGTCGCAGATTGACTATCTGGTCTTTTACGACAAGCCCCTTTTGAAGTTCGACCGCCTGATTGAGACATATCTCGCCTACGCGCCACGTGGCTTCCTATCTTTCTCGAAAGCCATTCCGATCTGGCTGAAACAGAAGATGAATATAAAAAAAGAGCTTGCCAAATCGCTTGGAAGAGAATTCAAAGGAAAACCCCTCTTTACAGAACATCATGAAGCACACGCGGCAAGCGCATTTTTTTCTTCGCCCTTCGATTCCGCCGCATTTTTGACCGTTGATGGAGTCGGCGAATGGGCGACAGCAAGCCTTGGAATCGGCGATGGAAACAAGATCAAAATCTTAAAGGAAATGCATTTTCCCCACTCGATCGGGCTTCTTTATTCGGCTTTCACATATTACACCGGGTTCAAGGTTAACTCCGGCGAATACAAGCTCATGGGACTCGCACCCTACGGCAAGCCAATTTACACGGATAAAATAAAAGATAAAATTGTAAAAATATTTGACGACGGATCAATCCGCCTCGATATGAGCTACTTCGACTTCTGCCATGGCTTGACTATGACTTCAAAAAAATTTGATGATCTATTTGGTGCCGCTCCGCGCAAGTCCGAATCCATGATAGGGCAGAGAGAAATGGATCTTGCCGCCTCGATTCAGGAACTGACCGAGGAAATCATGCTGAAAATTGCGAAGTTCGCAAGGGAGACGACTGGAAAGAAAAATCTCTGCCTTGCCGGAGGCGTCGCACTGAACTGCGTCGCAAACGGAAAAATTTTGAAAACGGGGATTTTCGACGAGATTTGGATACAGCCTGCCGCTGGAGATGCAGGAGGAGCTTTGGGTGCCGCCCTCTTTGCATCGCATCAGTTGCTTGATTGTCCAAGAATAATCGAACATGCCAAAAATGCTGGGCGCTATCGGGAGGATTTCCAGTCCGCCTCACTCCTAGGACCCAAGTTTTCAAACGACGAAGTCAGGCAGTTCCTGGACGCGGACAAGATTAGATATCATTTCTATGAGGAAAAAGAGCTTTGTGACGTGCTTTCAGATAAGATTGCCGATGGCAATATCATTGGCTGGTGTTCTGGAAGAATGGAATTCGGTCCCAGGGCGCTTGGAGCGAGAAGTATAATAGGCGACGCAAGAAACTATGAAATGCAGTCAAAAATGAATCTCAAGATCAAATACAGGGAGTCTTTCCGTCCTTTCGCTCCCTGCGTACTGCTCGAAGATCTTTCCGACTACTTTGAACTGGACTCCGAATCCCCATACATGCTGATTGTCGCACCAGTGAAGGAGGAGCAGAGGACTCCATTGACCGAAAAGCAGAAGGAAATTATGGATAAGGATCCGGATCTCAGGCACAGGGTAAATGTCCCGAGGTCCAGCATTCCCGCTGTCACTCACATTGACTATTCCGCCAGAGTGCAGACGGTGGACGAAAAAAGGCATGGAGCTTTTTACAAGCTGATGAAGAGGTTCAAGGAGAAGACCTCATGTCCGGTGATCGTCAACACGAGCTTCAACATAAGGGGGGAGCCGATTGTCTGCTCGCCGCAGGACGCATACAGATGCTTCATGAACACTGAAATGGATATTTTAGTCCTGGAAAACTGCGTTCTTTTCAAGGAGGAGCAGGAGAAGCTCAAGCCCGGAGACTTGGAAAAATACAAGGCGACGTTCAGTTTGGACTGAGAAAGGGCGGAATTCCAGTTAGTTGAGGACAAGGCACATGAAAGATTCTCTCACAAAGGCGCAAAGGCACAAAGGAAGAATGAAACTTGCCTGTCCTGGTCCAATTCTATTGTTTTCATCTATGAAAACAATGGGCAAGTTTCAAGGCGGACAACGATTTTCTTTACTTCGTGTGCTTTGTGTCTTCGTGTGAGATAATGTTCAACTTTTAGGAAATGGACCCATAGGGAATTACACTATCAGCAAATATGGAAAGAAGCAAATGATAAATCCGTTCAAAGAAATCAACTGGCATCCGAAGAGTCTGGACCTCAAAAGCTTCGGGAAAAGCATGATCATAGGTCTTTCCGCAATTTCTGCCATTTTCTTTCTTGTCTCCTTCTACCGGACTGGCGACGCGAAAGCCTCCCTCTTTCTGCCCTTCTGCGTCTTTTCCTGCGGAGTCCTTATTTTCGTCGTGTCAAGGATTTGCGCATCCGCCCTTCTGCCTGTCTATCTTGTCTGGTTTTTCTTCTCTGCCGTGATCGGCATTGTCGTTTCCAACCTTGCGCTCATGCTTTTTTTCTATCTATTTTTTACGCCTTTCGCAATCGCCCTGAGACTCGTCAGCGGAAGGGATCCTTTATCCCTGAAGGAAAGGACAAGATCAAGTTACTGGAAAGACTACTCACAGAACGGCGACTTGAAAAGGTATTTCAGGCAATATTGATGCCTATCTAGGAATGGATCAATGTATTGTTTCGCAAATGTACCATTTTTTACACGATGTTTATCATATAGAGGAATGAAGATGAGCAAGGAAGATAAAAAATTTGAGGAAATGGACGAAGACATTGGTATTGTTGCGGAGTTTTGGGAATTTCTAAAGCATAACAAGAAGTTCTGGCTGATCCCCATAATTGCCGTACTGCTCTTATTCGGGCTCCTCATTCTTTTCGCCGGCTCAAGCGCGGCACCGTTCATTTATACG
>DYRX01000331.1:2543-4164 GCA_020718525.1 Victivallis vadensis | reverse complement strand
TTTCATTCTTCCTTTGTGCCTTTGCGCCTTTGTGAGAGAATATTTCATGTGATTTGCCCTCAACCAATTGGAATTCCGCCTCTTCATCTCTTAACACGTAGTATACAACATCCCGTGCATTTCGCAAATCCATGTGAAGTCCCTGTGAAATCGAGGTGAAGAATCATTCTTCTTCATTTACAAACGACATGGATGGACTTTATTTGAGGAGCCAACTGCAACAGTCATAAAGCGAACCGTTGCGGAAGCCATTGGCTCTAATGTGCAACAAATAAAAAGGAGGTTTGCAATGAGCTCGAACACAATTGAAAAAGGCAGTGAACTGGTCTCAAAACTGGGCAGGACTTTCGGGTCATCTTTTCAAATCACGGTAAAACTGGCATTGTCAGGAATCGTTGTCCTGCTATTGCTGATACCGTCGTCTATGATCGTGTCGCTTATCAAGGAAAGAGAGGAGAGAAAAGATGAAGTTATCAAGGAAATCAGCGGTAAATGGGGAGGCTCCCAGACTCTTGCCGGGCCGTTCATTTCAATTCCTTCGAAAAAGAAGGATGAAAGCGGCGCTGTCACATATTTCCATTTTCTTCCGGAAAGTCTGTCCGTCTCCGGAAATTTGAATCCGGAGACAAGGAGCCGGGGCATATTTGACAGTGTCGTCTACAGTTCCGCCCTCAAGCTGAATGCGAATTTCGCAAATTTCAGTGACCATGTGAAGGAAAATGATCTTGACATTTCTAAAGCACTTATTTGCATAGGGTTAAGTGATTTAAAGGGAATAGCAAGCCCCGTTTCCGCTATTGTGAATGGGAAAAGAGTTGAATTTGATGCCGGAATCCCTTCCTGCGACGTCGTTCCTTCAGGAATAAGCGCAAAGATTCCATGCGAGTTCTTGAAAAGGATTTCAGAAGGAGAAAATATGCCTCCGGCAAGCGCAATCGAGATAGCTATGGATTGCATGAAGAAGACTTCAGGTGAGGGAAATATCATAGTCGAACTCAGCCTTGACTTGAACGGAAGCAGGGAACTCAGTTTTCTGCCGCTCGGGAAAACAACGGCTGTGAAAATTGACTCCGCCTGGTCTTCCCCATCCTTTTCGGGCGCATATCTGCCTGGCAAGAGAGACATGAAAGACAACGGATTCAGCGCAGAATGGAAAATTTTCGAAATGAACAGGGCTTATCCCCAGCAATGGCTCGGCAAGGCATTCAATGTCGGAGACTCATCTTTCGGGGTGAGATTTCTTGTCCCAGTGAACATCTATCAGCAGAGTTCACGGACTGCGAAATACGCAATCCTGTTCATAATATTCACATTCTCCTCTCTTTTCTTCACCGAGTTCTTCACGAAAATGCGGATTCATATTGTCCAGTATCTTATGACGGGGCTTGGCGTAGTGATGTTCTATTCCATTCTGCTTGCCGTTTCGGAGCATGTCAGTTTTGGCTGGGCATATTTTCTGTCGGCTGCCGCAGTGATCATAATGATTGGCCTTTACAGCAGGGGAATATTGAGGAATATCAGATTCAGCCTGGCGTTAAGCGCTGTAATCACAATCCTCTACACATACTTCTACATCATTCTGCAGATGGAGGACTATGCGCTTCTGACAGGAAATATCGGT
>DYRX01000331.1:0-2443 GCA_020718525.1 Victivallis vadensis | reverse complement strand
CCGGACATTTGGCGCAGTGCCGGATACCTCAATGGCGGTAATCCAACTCTTGATCTGCACTCGTTCTATTTGTCGGTACATGTTGAATCAAATGGTTTTATCCAGAAAAATGAGAATGTTCCGAGAATTCCGCTGGTTACGGAAAATTTGCTATGCAAAGCGCGGCGTCTTTTAAGGATTCTGAATGAACTTGAAACTCGCACGAAGGGGACTTCGGAAATTGCAGAGAAGGGAGGACTTGTTTTTCCAAACAGCCAGGGCGACTTGATACCTGGTGTAAACGTCAAACTTTCAAAATCTGACATTCCTATTCCGCTCTGAATGGGGACGAATTCTTTCTGAATTTCAGAGATCCGAAGCTCCGTGATTTTTCAGTGGAACTTTTTTTGCCATTTCAGCCGCAACGCGACCATGTGATATAGCCTGAGGCTCCCACTTCCCCAGGGGCAGGGAAACGTAAGCCATTGCGTCCTGTAGGGACGGTGCAGGGAAGCAGTAGGGCTCTTTCGCCGAAAGAGCCCCGTGCCACTTTCGGCGAAGGCGGCATACTGCTGAAATGGTGTCTATTTGTAAATATTAACTGAACTACGTCGTTCAGCGAATCTTTACATCTATTTCAGCAATGTCCATCCAGTTCCGTTGCTATAGACTGTTCCGGATGAAACGATTGAGACTCCGTTCATCAGATATGTGAGAGTTTTCTTGGTGCCGGCATTTTCCCAGAGCAGGTCGGACTTCCCGTCGGCGTTGAATTCGAGGGAATTTACAACTTTCCATTTTGTGGCGGGATTCACATCCTTGAGCGTATAGGCTATTCCAGTAGAGGATGAAAGAGCTCCATTCATGAGATGGATCATGCCGCTTCCAAGTGTCTGGTGCTCCCAGAGGATATCGCTCTTGCCGTCGCCGCTGTAGTCTGCGGCATTGACGATTTGCCATCCAAGATCGCTTTTTGTGTATGAGATTCCGCTTGCTGGAAGAATGCTCGTGCCATCCATCAGATAGACGTAGCCATATTTGCCGTCTGCGGTCTCCCAAAGCATGTCGCATTTTCCATCGCCGTTGAAATCTGCAAAAAGCTTGAGAACCCATGCAGGGCTTCGTGAATAAACAGTGGCTTCTGAACTGACAGTCTTGCCGTCCATGAGCCAGAGCTGACCCTGAATGCCCTTTATCTCCCAAAGTATGTCCGCCTTGCCGTCGCCGCTGAAATCTGCGACCTTGACAGGAAGCCATGCAAAACCGCTATTCAGGGACTGAGATGAAACGACAGTTGTCCCGTTCATGATGAATATTGCAGAGCCTCCGCTAGGCGGATGGAACCACAATATGTCATCGTTGCCGTCTCCGTCGAAGTCTGCCGTATCATTTATCTTCCACTCTCCGCCGCTGTAGATGGATTTTACAGAGACTATCGCAGAGCCGTTCATAATATAGACCAATGCCTGCCCGCTGAGATCATTCTGCCAGAGCATGTCGCATTTCCCGTCGCCGTTGAAATCTGCGAATTTCGCAAATGTCCAGTTTTTGTCAGTCTTGTCATAGACGCTCGAAAGCGATGAGACGGTATTTCCGTTCATAAAATAGATGAAGCCATTCTCAATCGGGCTTTCGCAGATGACGTCGGATTTTCCATCCCCATCGAAATCATGCGGAGCAGTCGAGAGCAGTACATCGTCGCTTAGAGTTACTGTCGCGCTGTCTGGGGCGCCGATAATGTAGTTTGTCCCGTTTGCGGCGATGGTGAATATGACAGTTTCAGGGGATTCGCCTGTGCCGTCGGCAAGAGGCGTAACCGTCCTGTTCGAGCTGTATTGACCAGACGTGAATGAGAAGCTTATTCCAAGAGACGTATAGTCAGTGCCGCTTGTCGCGCTTCCTGTAACGGTTACGTTGACGGTCGTATTGGTGGAAAAAGGCTTGTCGGCATAGACAGTGAAAGTCCCGGTCTGGATCCCATTTTCAACGGCGGTCGGATCTGTGGCGACGACAGTAAGAGTCGGCGTGTCGTTGTCGTTGATGTTCACGGTCTGGGCTGAAGTCGTGCCACGATTGTATGTGCCGTTGTCTGCGAGGGTTATCTGGACAGATTCCTGCCCTTCCTTGAAGGCATCGTCGAGTGGAGTGACAGTGACGGTTGTCGTGGTCTGGCCGGCCGAGATTGTCGCAGTTCCAGAAAGCGGGACATAGTCTGCTCCGGCAGTCGCGTATCCGCCTATGGTGTAGCTGACCGTTAGATCAGAGGACGGAGCGACGCTCGAGGTGAAAGTGAAAAGTCCAGGATCTGCGGGCTCGGTCGCGCTATTGTCCGTCGCGGCGACAGTTATTGTCGGCGTGTCGTCGTCGCGGAGATTGACTGTTCCGGAAGCAGTTCCGATGTCGTAGTTACTGCCATTGTAGGCAAGGGTCATAATGACAGTTTCAGTGCCTTCGACAAGTGCGT
>DYRX01000330.1:1800-4172 GCA_020718525.1 Victivallis vadensis | reverse complement strand
GCGATCACCGCTATCTCATACCACCAGCACCAACGCAAAGAAACGACTTCAGCGTTGGATCTTCCACATACTATAATGGAGCTTACACTGTATTCTCGGTCAACTACGACGCAATAAACGATGAAACTGAATTTGTTGTGAACGAAGCAGTTTGTAGCTATAACATCGTCAATATTGACAATCCCGGATTGACCTACCTTGAAATCGCTGGAAACTACACTGGACTCTTCACTGCGAGCTCCACCTTCGAAATCACAGGATCTACGCTTAACGATGGAACTTGGACCGTCAGTGGAACTCCGGTATTTACTGCTGGCAACACAAGAATAACAACGACAGTTGGCTTGAACGATGCGACTATAGACGGCTCCATATATCCGACAACATTGCCTCCGGCAGGCAATATTCAACTCGGAGACAGGACGTTCTTTAGTGTTGCCGGAACTATAACAAATACGACCGTTGATGGAGCTAATGCAATTCTCAGAACATACTTGACTGTAAATGAAGACATCTATGATGACACTCCGGACGGTGAAATCAGCAATCCTCTCACTGCGGTCACAAACCTCGCAACTGGAATTGTCAATACGCTCGAGGCTTGGGAATGGGACAATGTTTTGCCTGCCGCGAACGATCTCCGCATGAAAATAACATCTGAATTCCTTGTCGAAGTTGCACCAGGAGATTGGAGACCAAACGTCAATATCCGCGGTGTTAGTACCGACAGCTTCACGATTTCCGCCCAACGCTTCACGGTGACACATCCAGGGGGTGCGGGCGAATACGGTCTTGCATTTTCTCCAGGAGAAACTGTTGACATCGCTTGGGACTCGAATGTCGGCGGTGACGTTAAAATCGAGTTGTACTATGGAAATCCTGCAGTTATTGATCCGACTTATGGAACAATCGTCGCTTCAACTGCGGACAATGGTCTATATTCTTGGACTATTTCGGATGCTATTGGATCCAGGAACGACTACAAAGTAAGCATCACAAATCTCGGTGCCGGCGCTCAGACTGGCATGAGCGTCAACTATTTCTCTATAGGAGATGCTGACTTCATCAACATCACTTCGCCGAACGGCGGTGAAAATTGGTATCGCGGGACAAGCAGACTTATCACTTGGGACTCGAATCTCGGCGGGAATGTCAATATCCATCTGTACAAGAACGGAAGCTGGCTACAACAGATCACAGCCAGCACACCCAACAACACAGAATCTTACAATTGGGCTATTCCCGAATCTTTGCCAGGAGGCACAGACTATTCCATCTACATAGAGAGCAACGTTAATGCGCTCGTCAACGACATGAGCACGACACCCTTCACGATTTCCACGGCGGCCAACATTGCCGTAACAACTCCTAATGGCGCGGAAGTCTGGGCCATTGGCGAACACAGAAATATCAATTGGACATCAAATATCGGTGGTAATGTCAAAATTGAATTGTGGACAGGAACAACTCAATTTGTGCAGACAATCGCGTCAAGCGTTGACAACAGTGCCGCGTCAAGTTCCTATCTATGGAGTCTGACATCTTCAGTCCTGCCGGCAGACAACTATAGAATAAAAATCACAAGCACCGCTAACGAAGCCTGGACAGATTTCAGCGATGCGAACTTCTCCGTGACTCCAGGTTCGTTTATTTTCGTGAACTCGCCGAATGGCGGCGAAGACTGGGCTCGCGGCAAGACTCGCCTAATAACTTGGACAACCAACATAACTGGCAACGTCAAGATTTATTACTCGACAGACGGCGGCGAAACATATCCGTCTGGGAATTACATAGGCGAAACAACGGCTTCCAGCGGATCCTACTCTTGGAGCATTCCGGCTCCTCCTGATCCGAAAGCACTCGCGGAACTTTCGACCTATCGTATTAAAATTGTAGCCTCCGCCAATCCGAGCATCTTTGACACAAGCGATGCCAATTTCTCGATTCGTGCGCCTCAAATCGTCCTAAGCACCCCGAACGGCGGTGAAAGATGGGCACGTGGAATTGCACACAGCATAACATGGACAAGCAACATAGGTGGAAATGTTCAGATTGACCTCTACAAGAACGGGGTTTTTGACTCCTCTATAGTCGCTTCGACGACAGATAGCGGCACATATTCTTGGACTATTCCATCGGACAAGACTGTCGGCTCCGATTACAAGGTCCGCGTAACAAGTCTTGCAGGGGGCGGGGAATTTGACGAAAGCAATCTCAATTTTGACATCACTGATTCCGGCTACATTGAAGTAACATCACCTAACGGCGGTGAAATCTGGGCACCTGGCACCGTACGAAACATAACTTGGTCTTCAAATGTCGGCGGCAATGTCCGCATCGAACTTTGGAAGGGCGGTTCCTGGAGAGAAAAT
>DYRX01000330.1:0-1700 GCA_020718525.1 Victivallis vadensis | reverse complement strand
TGTCGGCGGCAATGTCCGCATCGAACTTTGGAAGGGCGGTTCCTGGAGAGAAAATGTTATTAAAGGAAATCCTGATAATAGCACTCCAAATTCTGGCTCGTATTCCTGGAGCATATCCGGAGCTCTGCTGGCCGCAAGCGACTATTCGATCAAGATAGTCAGCATAGAGCAGGCAACTGTCTGGGATGCCAGCAACAGCTATTTTACGCTTCAAACTCCCAGCATTTCAGTTCTAAGTCCCAACGGCGGTGAAAGCTGGGGAACAGGCTCGACTCAGACAATCTCCTGGACTTCAAACACCGGAGGAACTGTCAAGATCGAACTCTACAAGGCGGGCTCTCTCAATTCTACTATTGTTGCTTCGCTCGACAACAGCTCCGCCAGTGGCTCCTATTCCTGGACTATTCCAGTCTCCCAGACTGCCGCGTCCGACTATAGAGTCAAAGTCTCAAGCAATGAATCCTCTGCAACTGACTCGAGCGATGCGGACTTCACCATCGTTCCCGGCACATACATCATAGTTTCGACTCCAAGCGGCGGAGAGAACTGGGTTGTTGACGAACAGCATGAAATAGTCTGGCAGTCGAATGCGGGCGGAAACGTCAAGATCGAGTTTTCAACTGATGCCGGAGTGTCCTGGACAACAATTCGTGCAAGCACAGCAAATGATAACTCCTATTCCTGGACACCTGTGGCACCTGACGATCTTACAAGCCAGGGCAGAGTCCGCATTACCAGCACAACAGACTCCAGTATTACAGGCTCAAGCCAGTCAAACTTCTCTATCGCGAACGCTTTTATAAGCGTCAGTTCGCCGAACGGCGGCGAAGACTGGGCAAGAGGTAGGACCTACAGCATCACTTGGCAGTCAAATATGACAAGCGGCAACGTGAAGATAGACCTTTCAGATGACAGCGGAGCGACATGGGGAAGCACAATCGTGGCATCCACCCCAAACAACGGCTCCTATTCCTGGTCTATACTGGCAGGTCAGACTCCTCTCTCCACATATCGCGTTAAAATCACCAGTGTAGAAGTTCCTGCTGTAAGCGGTACAAGTTCGATAGACTTCACCATCAGCGATACGTCTTACATTGATGTTACCAGCCCGAACGGCGGCGAAAAGTGGGTCTCCGGCGACACCCGCGAAATTTCATGGGTTTCAAATCTAAGTGGAAATGTCCGCATTGAGCTCTGGAGCGGAAGCACATATATAGGTCCGGTCATTGATTCCACTCCAAACAATGGTTCATATAGCTGGATCATCTCCGCCGCAAACGGGACTGAATACAAAGTAAAAATAATTTCTCTATCAGCTTCGACCATATTTGACTCGAGTGACAACTATTTCACAATTGAAAATGGAAACATTACTGTTGATATTCCTGTCGGCGCAGAAGAATGGACCATTGGAACTCATCACGAAATTTCTTGGTCGTCAAATCTTTCTGGAACCGTCAAAATTGAGCTTTGGAAAAGCGGAGTCCTCGATAGCGAGATCATTGCTTCAACTCCAAATGATGGCTCCTTCGACTGGCTGATACCTCCAACTCAAGCTATCTCCACGAATGACTATCAGATAAAAATATATAACAATAATCCGGCTTTGCCGATAATCAGTCCGCTTAGCAACAACTTCAGCATTCTCTACGGCTCGTATGTGATACTTGACGCGCCTCTCGGCGGCGAGGACTGGGCGG
>DYRX01000329.1 GCA_020718525.1 Victivallis vadensis | reverse complement strand
TCTAAGAGAGTTATATAGAATATAGAATTAGCGCAGATCAGGAAGTCTGAATTTACCTCCAAACCGAATGAAACCGGGAAAGGAGAAGTCCGCGCTTTTTAGGCTGTTTTTCTCAATGTTTCCAGCAGATTGCCTTCTTCTCCGTCCGAATCCGCTCTCCCTCCCCCGAAACGGCAGCCGTTTCGGGGGAGGGAGAGCACTTTTCGAACAAATTCCGGTTTTTTTTGATTTTTATTTGAATTTCATCCTTGACTTTTATTTTCCATGTGTATATGATCCCCTACGCTATGAAAATTCAAACGTCCTATCATTTTATGAAAAATTCAAACGTCCTATCATTGAAGTCCGAATAAAACTCATTGTCGAAAGGAATCTATCATGCATTGTGCGAAATCGCATACGTCTCAAGCCGGACTGTCCACATTTTACAAAGTCATCGTGTTTGCTTCAATCATTCTCGTGTCCGCCACGCTTCCAGGGGCGGATTCAGAAAGCTTTGGGCCGCCGGGTCTCGGTGCAGGCGCCCCAGCATTCCAGTCTTACGATTACAAGGAGGCGGCTCCCCCATGCAAGGTGACTGAATTCGACAGTTCCACCAAGGATTGTAAATACATCCAGGCACCTTTTTTTTACGCGAATAAAATATATGCCGTGTCCAAGATGCTCTACGAAAATAAGACGTTAATCACGGCAGGGGCTCTTGACAGCTCGGGGCGCTACGTGTACGAGAAGGAGTTCCTGGTCAATATTGAAAGCAGCGAGCGCTACTCGTCATGCATCTACAAGGGAACTGCCTACGTTTTTCATGCGAGGGTGATTGAAGGAAGCAAGTTCAGGATATTCTACCATAAAAGCGGCATGCCGGAGAAGGACTGGCAGCCGGCCGGCACGGAGGGCTATGACAGCGGTCTTGTCGGAGATGCGCAGATATTTGACAATTTCATCCATGTCGGCATGAAAGCGTTAGTCTTCAACGAGATGATATACGTCCTTTACTCCAAGGAGAAGACGGTATGGTTCTCATCGTTTGACGGGGAGACATGGACACACCGGGGCAAACTGGAACAGTGGTCATTGAACGCGCAGCTTTCGGCATGTGTCACAACCCGCCGGGGAGAGCCAGTGATCTGCTTGGTAACCACTGCCGAACAGAGCCCCGGCTACGGGCGTCTGCTCGTATGGATAATCGAACGAGACCACAAGGTCCCTTATACGGATTTTGTCGCTCACTTGCATTCTTCAGGGGTTGAAGTGAGAAACTGTTTTTCAGTCGAGCCCGGCACTCTTGGCGGGGAGAGCCAGACCAACCAGATTCAGATATTCGGCCACAACGATTCATGGTGGTACTGGTGGGTAAGGCGCATCTCCATGAGTCCTGAGAGCGGATTCGCCCAACAGACGTGGTCCGATGTGCCAATAGAATCGCCGTCCCGCCGATGGGCGATTATACCTTGCGACACAATTTCCGTTCCGGTCGCGACCGGTGCGAACCCCTTCGATTTCCGCCAGCATATCGTTGTTTTCACAATGTACGGTATTCACACTTATTGGCAGGCGTGCAGGGTCGCGAGCTACGAGTCCAATTTCTATCAGTACCAGAAGGGACAGGACACGGAGGCCAATACTGGAAGCTCTGACACCCTTGAAAAAGGCTGCTGGACACTGCTGGGCGTGATTCAGGGGGTTCCCCCTTTCACGCGCAACGGATTGGCAAACAACGATGCCATCAGCAACGTCGTATACGCCCAGAGCAAGGTGATCAAGAACTGTTTCGAGATAAAATACGAGGCGGGCGTCTACGGAGGAGTCGAGCTGGGGCAGAAAGATATTTTTAAACTGGGAGGCTCCGCCGAGTATTTGTTCTCCACCACCAACGAATTCGAAACAACTCTCACCAATGATTTCAAATACACATTCTCTTCCATAAACAACAACCGTGAAGGGACTCGCGGATGGCTCATCTACGCAAAGCCTGTATTGCACACACGGAAATATGCATCCTTTGCCCATGACCAGAAAACGAAACTGGGCGAGTTCCGGGTACTGAGCGTTTCCAAGGTGGATGTCGGACAGGAGGATTTTCTTCTTGAGGCACCGCCTGAAGGAATGGGCGCGAAGCCGAGGAGCACGGACATTTCAGCCTGGAAACAAGGACTGCCCGAACATCAGGATTTCACCCTCGTTACGGGCAACACCATGGATGTCTCGCCCTCCTCCAAGGGAGATGCGAGCATTTCGAAGGACACAAAAAAGATCGAATCTGCGATGCACTCCGTAAACATGATGATATACGGGGAGCTTACCATCAAGAAGCTTTTCACATTCAGCGGCGGCGGTTCGTTCAAGGTTGCCGTCAAAAGTTCGGTCTCCACAACATTTCACGAGGGCGTTTCCTGTTCTTTGAGCCTCCCTTATCCGTCCGCTGAATTTCCGGATCCCGTCAAGACAATTTCCTTCACGCCTGCCTGGTATTACTGCAACAGTGAAAATCCGGTCAAAAAGATACCGAACCCCGGCTGGTTCCCTAAAAACGCCCTTGACCAGAATATTGTCCCCTGGTGTGTAACATGGTCTGTCACCAATATTGTGAAAGGACGGGATATTCTGACCGACAGGGCGGATTTCATCGGCGATGGCAGCCCGGATATTCTGAGGATGAATGAAAGCAGCTTATCTCTGCTGATGCAAAATGCGGCTACCAAGAAGTGGCGCAATATTATTTTCAGTCTGGATCCTGAAAAATATAGGATTCTTGCGCCCGGCCATTTCAATGCGGTTTCGAAGGGATACGAGATTCTTTGCCTGGATAAGATTACGAATCTTCCAGTCCTATGGATCCTTCATGAAGATGGAAGCGGTGTCTTCGAGGAATGGGGCAATACTGCGATAGGAGAAGGCGAGGAAGTTCTTGCATACGACGATTTCGACGGAGACGGCGACTGGGACATTTTGCTTAAGCTTGCAGAGGATGGCTCATTCTGGCTCTTGAAAAAGGACGGTACAAAAACATGCATATACCCATCGGAAGGGAAGGAAGAGGCCAAATCCGAAGGTGGGAACTACAATTTCGAATACATCGGAAAGGGTGATTTCGACGGCGACGGCAAAATGGATTTCCTTGTGGACGGCAACGATATCGCCCCGTGGTTCGCAGTCAGCGTCGAAGATGGCCTGGAAGCCAGACTAAATCCGGTAATTTATCCGGGAATCCAGGAACTTGATGTCGCTGGCATCGGAGATATGGACGGGGACAACTGCTCCGACCTCCTGCTTCTTGACTCCAAAAGGAGAGTTTCGGCTTTGTTTTTGATTGATTGTTCCGCAGTCAGGCTTGGACGCATAAGCGGATTTTCAAAGATTGCCGATGGAATGCATGTCGTTCAGATCGCCGACCTGGACGGAAATGGACTTGCAGACGTGGTTTTGCAGAACAACGCTTGGCCGGCGGCAGGCACGGAGCAAACGTCCGTATATTATCTTCACACAAGCGTCCGCTCCGGAGGGAAGCCTGTCTCATTGAAGGCAAAACGAAAAAATGTGAAGTGGCGTGCGATTGCCGCATGCCGTCTTCTGGCATTCCGGAAAAAATGGTCGGCAGAGTTGCCGGAGCGCCTAAAACGTCAGACTTCTGAACGCAGATATTCGGGAAACAATGGCGATAAATCGCCGTATCTTTCTGTTGACAAATAAGTAACAATTATTATTTAACGACATGAAGATTTTCCACGGATCAGGGACTCTGAAACTGCTAATTTTTTTCTGCCGCTTCGCGGCATTCCGACCAAAAAACAGCCCTTACAGCATTTTCTCTAAGCAAAGCAAAGCGCCGTAAGATTCACTTTTCCAATGTCCAATTTTCAAAAATTGTGGCAAATTCCCTCTTTAGTCCTGCCGGTTCGAAGTGGTCTGCATAGTGCCTGCCCACCAGTTCTCCCAAGGCGCTCTCAATGGGCCGAAAGATTTGCCGCTCAATATCTCTAATGCCTGAACTACCGGCGCCGTTTCCTCAGGACTGCTTTGATTGAAATCATCAACGAGCCAAGGGAATAGCGCAGGAATTGCAGATGTATCTCCTATTCGGACAAGAGCCTTGCTATATAGTCGCTGAACGAAAACAGCATATTTATTCCAATAATAAATCAAATTGAGCTAATTAAATCTTGAAATTGGTTAAATTC
>DYRX01000328.1 GCA_020718525.1 Victivallis vadensis | reverse complement strand
ATTTAAAATGGACTCTTGTGATCTTTTTTCTAGTCAGGTCTCCAATTTGTTACGCGACTAAATATTTACGCTGGAGCTCGGTGTTCCCAGGTGAAGTCTTTGTGTCTCTGTGGCTTTGTGCGAGGACAAGTTCTTGTCTTTTAACTTCGCGGCTTGGCGAGCCTGGCGTGGGAGGAAAAGTTTCCGGTTTACTGTTTAGCGGTTTACGGTCAGATATAAGATCTTGGCAGAGATTGCAAAATGCAAAATGCGAAATGCAAATTGCAAAATTAAAATGAAGAAATAAAGTGCCCCGTCCTTTACGAGCGACGTCGCTAAGCGCATCGCCGCCGAGTCACGGCGTTCATATGATTGAAAACTTTGTCTTTTGCATTATATTGTCTGGCGAATTATGAGGAGCAGTAAATATGCCGGAAATTTGCAGATTTTTTGGTATTGTTATAGCTGTTTTCTATGACAATAACAATCCGCCCCATTTTCATGCGAGGTATGGGAGAAATAAGGTTTCAATCGAAATACAGACACTTAGAGTTTTGGAAGGGAAGATCTCTCCACGAACATTGGGGTTCGTCGTCGAATGGGCTTCTTTGCATAAAGAGCAATTGATGAAAGATTGGGAATTGGCTAAATCAAATCAACCGCCGGAAATAATTGAGCCTCTAATTTAGGGGTTAAAAATGCTCTATGATGTAATTAAAGCGGATTTTCTCGAGGGATACAAACTTAAAATCAAATTCGAAAATGGAGATTCAGGCATTGTTGATTTATCACAATATCCACAAAAAAGCGGTGTGTCCTCCAAATTTTCAGATTTGTCTTTTTTTAGAAATTTTAAGGTCTCCAAGACCCTGGGCACCATTGTCTGGAACAAGGAGGCAGATATTGCTCCTGAAACTTTATATGAGAAATGCGAACAAATCACTCCAGCGAACGGCTAAGTGCCGTCGCTTAGCTCTAGCGTTATCTACCAGGAATAGGAAGATATTTGAAAAGCACACAATTGACTATATGTTATCTAAAAAAATGGAGGACATGATATGAGCAACTTATACACAGCTATAATCCACAGGGAAGAAAAGCTTTATGTTGCAGAGTGCCCTGAAGTTGGCACGGCAAGCCAAGGCGATACCGTCGAAGAAGCTGTAAGCAACCTGAAAGAAGCTACGGAACTTTATCTTGAAGAATTTCCGATAAAATCTGCGGAACACCCCATCCTCACTATGTTTGAGATTCCTGTCCATGCCTGAATTACCACATTTATCAGGAAACGAGATTGTCAAAATATTCCAGAAAATGGGCTTTGCTGTCGCAAGGCAAAAGGGAAGTCATGTCGTCCTGCGGAAAGGGAATAGAGGTTGTGTAGTTCCGATGCACAAGGAAATTGCAGTAGGGACATTGAAAAGTGCCATCAAGCAAGCCGGGATGAATCCTGAAGAATTTATCAATGCGTACCGAAGTGGATAATGCCGTTGCACTGCGGTCGAACAGCTATGTTGGGATGAAAGGAGAAGACGATGTACAAGTCGCTTGTAATTGTGATGCTTGCATTGGTCGCAACCGGTTGCCGTTCGCAAAAGGTAGCGGATGGTCCGTTCCCATCACCCGTTGTACCGTCATCGGAACTAACAGAATAGAATGCGATTGAGATTACCAGCAAAGCAGTCCAAGCCAATGACACATGGGCAGACAGAGCCACGTTTGAAGCCAAGAAAAATGCAGATGGTACATGGTCAGTCATGGTGTGGCGGATAGAAGGTTATGACAAAGATGGAAAACCTCAGATTGTCCCCGGTGCCACAGGTTGATCAAAATCGCCCCACAGGGCAAAGTGACCGACTACATGAGGGGAAGATGATCCCAACCAGCAGGTGCAGGCGACGCTTTATAGCCCGCCTGACTTGCGCCGTTCGGTGACACACCATGCATATCGTTTTTGAAATACTCGACCGTGCCTTCGCCCAAACCCCTTATCCCGGGGATGAGGACTTGACGGTATATGGAAGAGAAGGCCGGGCATACGACAACACTTGGAAGCTCCTCCACGGAAAGAATTGGCGCGAGATGCCAGTTTACGAGTTTATAACCGGGGATACTCCGATTCCCGACCTCACGCCAAAGGCATTTCACTACTACTTGCCAGCCTTACTAAAAGCTTCACTGACAGAAGAGCTTGCTGGATATGTCCTCCATACTCTGACGTTTTACCTGAATCCAGCCGCCATGCAGTGCGGTGACCCCACATGGGATTACCGCATTAGGCACGACCATGAGAAGTTCCGCTACCTGCTGACTGAGCTCCAGCTTGAGAGTGTGCGGGCAGTTTTTCAAGAGTGGCATGAGAGCGGCTGTATTGACGATGCAGAGTACCAGCAGCTTCTGGGGGCATATCCGTGTTGATTTTTTATTTTGGCGTGACATGGTATGCGTATACGCATACCAATCAAGGAGTTACGATGAAGACGGGAAAAGTCAGGGAGATGGAGAAGAGGAGGGAAAGGCTGACGGGGGAACTTGCAGGACTGTCCGGCATGGTGCGGGGCTCTCTGGTTGAAACCGGCAAGAAGTGCGGCAGGAAGGAGTGCGAATGCGCGAGGGGGAAGCTTCATCCGCACCGCTATCTCTCGACCGGGACGAAGGGGAAGAACAGGGTCGTCTATGTGTCGGATGCCGAGAAGGACGCCTTTCGGCGCGGCGTCAGGGACTACGAAAAGGCGTGGAAGCTCATCTGCAGGATCAGCGAGATCAACATAAGGCTCATAAAAGAGGGCGGACGCAATGAATGAACAGAAAAAGGAAGCACTGAAACGGAAACTGCGGGAGAAGTTCGAGGCGCACCTTGACGCGATGACCGAGGAGATAGAGAACTTCGAGGGCAATCCCTGCGCATCCACGCTCTACAGCATGGAAAAGAAGGTGAACGCGGAACTGGACAGGATCGGCGACGAGATAAGCGCGGAACTCTTCGTGGAGTCGCACGGCGGCACGGAACTTCAGGAGAATTCAGTGGAGGCCTCTAAAAAAAACACCGGATGCACGGACGGGGACGGGAAACAAGCGTCCAGTTCCTCAACGGGAAGACGATAAGCGTCAAGACACCATACATGCTCCGGAAAAGAAAGCCGCGCAGGGGCCGCCCCAGAGGAAGAGGAAAAACGGGCGCTGGCATATATCCGGTGCTGAAGACGCTTGGCATCATCGCCGGGGCAAGTCCCGCGCTGTCCGAAAGGGCTGTGCTGGGCGTTCTCAGCAACACATTCCAGGAGGCGGAGGAAGCTCTCCGCAGGGAGGGTGTCGCCATAAGCGTGAAGCGTCTGAGAACCGTCTCCCTGAATTTCTCACGCGCCGCTCTGCGCGAGAGGAGCAAGGCGGTGGAAGCTCTGGAGTCAGGAACGTCAAAGCCTGGCGATTCATTTAAAAACAAGCGGATTGTCATTACTATTGACGGGGGCAGGATCAGGACAAGGCTGGCGAAGCGGGGATGCCGTAAAGGATTCCATACCGACTGGAAGGAACCGAAGCTTTTCAAAATCCACGAAATCGGAGATGACGGACGGAAGAGGAAAAAGGGCTTCGTCTCCTGCGACGGAACCATTGACGGACCGGATGCGCTGATCAGGCTTCCCGCTACGGAACTTGTCATGCACGGGGCATCGGAGGCGGAGAAGGTAATGGTCATAGCAGACGGCGCGACATGGATATGGAATCACATCGACGAGCTGCTCGAGCTCGCCGGAATAGATCCTGGCAGAGCGACGAGGATACTGGACTTCTATCATGCCGCCGAACATCTGAAGCTTATTTCGGAGATCCTTTACAAATCACAGTCGAAGCAGACCCAATGGTTCAATAGGATGAGGCGCATGCTCAAAGAGCGGGCTCCAAAAGTCTTCATGGCGGAACTTGTCAAATCAATAGGGAAAAGTAGAGACAGGGAACTGGCAAGGGATAAAAACTATTTCATTTCGAATGCCGAAGGACTACTCCACCTCAGATGTCAGCTGAAATCTGGAAATTGGGATAGCTTCTATAAATCAACTGTTGATAAACTGGCAAATTTGGAGTAACATGAACACCAACTTTTAGGAAATGCACCCTAGAGGAACTGTGTTTGAAAATTCGAAATATTTACATCTCGGTATCTTGAAGAGTGCCGACAGGATGTCGGCGTTCCCTTCAGGAAATTCCAACCATAAACATTTCCTCGATCCCGATTCCGACCCCGATACCGACCTGTCTGCGTGCCCGCACAGGCAGGTA
>DYRX01000047.1 GCA_020718525.1 Victivallis vadensis | reverse complement strand
TTTTCATAAAAATCCACGAGCCGTTTTTTTTCTGCGATCTGGGCTTCCAAAGACGATTCGGTGCCAGATTTGAATTTCCGCTTCTTCTCCTCGTCCCACGAGAGAAATCCCCACTCGCCTTCCTTTTTAGACCTTCTCAAAATGTATGACAGAGAAGATTTTCCATCCTTGTAATGTTTCATCACGGAGAGAATCTGGGAGCACGACATCGTCTTTTTTTTCACCGGGCAGTTCATCTCGCAGACCGCCAAAATGTTTTTGAGAGATTCCAGGTCTCCGACCTGATATGCATCCTGGGCATCATGCCAGAGACTGCTGGTCGCGTCGTCAAATTCCACTCCGGTGTCGGGATGAAGCTTCCTGCAAATCGTCCTGTAAACGCTCTTGATCTCATCATCTCTGCCTTTTCTAGCTCCAAAGATAGCCTCTTCAAAAGCTTTTTCGTCGTCATCGTAAAATTCTTCATCCTCTTCTTCACCGTATCCGAGCAAATCCTTTATGAAATCTTCAAATGATTTGTATGAGTGCCCGGATTTTTCTCCGCGCTTTGATTTTTTTCCATACCCTTTTCCATAAGTTTTCTTGTGATCTCCATCGCGTGAGTCTCCGCTTTGAAAGTCCTCGGCGTCTCCGTCGTGAAAATCGTCGTCATCAAAATCCTTACTGGTATCCTGGAATTTTTCATTTTGCCTTGCCAATTCTTCGTCTTGGAGCTCCTTCATATAGACTTTGTAGCAGTCGTGCTTGTTTCTGAATCTCCCAATGCGCCAGCGATAGCGCAAGGCTTGCCAAAGCTGGCGTTTCTTGTTTATCTCTCTCTCGATTTCCGAGATCTCGATTTCCTTAGCTCCGAATTCGCTCCTGTACCATCTCACAAATGCAGGCTTTTCGTTCTTCTCATAAAAATCAAGCTGTATCCTGGTCTTCTCGTAATCCTTTCTTGCCTTCTCGCATTTTTTTTTGTATGATGCTGTAATTTTGTTCGTGTTCAGTGGAATTAGAGCGCCGAGATGGCGGGCACCGCTCTTCGAGCCTTTCCCCTTTTTTTTGACGCTGGAAGGAGGCATCCAGACTCCGACGACTGTTTTGCTTCGCTTTCTGCTCATGTGTAAACGTCTCCCTCTCTTCTCAGTCTTGAATCGCCGACAGGGAGCCTGCCGAGTTCACATTGACTAGCGTAAGTCCTTCCACTATTCTCTTGGCAAGACCTGTCAGGACATTTCCGGGACCGATCTCAATCACTGTGTCGGCGCCCTTTCCGGATATCGCCCTGAAGCACTGCTCCCATCGGACGCTTCCGGCAACCTGTGAAACTAGATTTTTGCGGATTTCGCAGGTGTCTGAGACAAAGGATCCTGTGAAATTCTGCGCGACTGGGAGCGAAGGATTTTTGAAATCTGTCTTTTCCAGAAAAGGAATGAGAGACTGACCAGCCTCCTTCATCAGGCTGGAGTGATAGGCTCCCGCGACTTTCAGCGGGATTATTTTTTTGTATCCCTTCGCCTTGAATGCTTCAATTGTTTTTGCAATTTTGCCAGACTCTCCGCTGATCACGATCTGCCCCGGACAGTTCAAGTTTGCAATTTCAACGCCTCCCTCTGCGCAGATTTCAGCTACAATCTTTTCATCCACTCCGATCACGCTCGCCATCGCTCCGACGGAGCTTTTGCATGCGGCATCCATGAGCTTGCCTCTTTCGGCGACCAGGCGCAGTCCATCGGCGAAAGAAAATACGCCGGCGCAATGGAGCGCCGCATATTCTCCGAGGCTCAAGCCTGCACAGGCAAGCGGAGCAAGGGACGGTTTTTTTTCTTTGAGCGCGGCAAGGCAGGCACAGCTTGCTGTGTAGATGGCTGGCTGGCATGTTGCGCTTTCAAGGAGCTTCTCTTCGGGTCCGTTGAAGCAGATCTCCTTCAGCGGCCATCCGAGAATTTTCTCGGCCTCGTCGAAGACTGCGGCGGCAGACGGACTCGCCTCGTAAATATCTTTTCCCATTCCGACCGACTGGGCACCCTGTCCAGAAAAAACGAATACAGCCTTCATATCTGCAATCTCCATGGTTTATGTTTGTCCCGCGAGCCAGTTGGCTCCTGCCTGACAGTTTTTAATAATACGAGTGCGAATATAATCGGCTAAGGATCCGATTCAAGCTCCTTTTCTGGCTCAAAGGGCGCATCTTTTCCCTTTGGCATTTTTTTATCAGGAATATCGTAAATCGAAAGCCTGCAGTCAAGGTTTCCATTTTTCATTTCGTAGCCCGAAGATTCGGCAAGGGGAATCTGTCTTTTCGCGTCCGGATTCGACGAGATGAAGGCGACCCTCGAACCGTGCATTCTGCTGAACGCCGCTCCCATCCGCCTGTACAGGTCGCGGTCCGCCTCTATGCGCCGATTGAAGGGTGGATTGCAGAGAATGAATCTTTTAAGTCCGTCATCCCGCATTTCGCGGACATCGGCAATCTTGAAATTGATTTTGACGCCCGCACGACGGGCATTGGCCCGTGCGATTTCAATCATTTCCGGTGAAATGTCCGATGCCGAGACACTGCAGGCGGCCGACAAGGCGTTTCTTCTCGCGTGGCCTCTTATCCTGCGCATGATGCCAGCCTGCTCTTCGCCAAAGTCAGCCCATCTTTCGAATCCAAACTTCTCCCTCAGTATTCCTGGTGCGATTCTGCTGGACATGAGCGCGGCTTCGATCGCTATCGTCCCCGATCCGCACATGGGATCCAGAAATGGGGTTTTCATATCCCAGCCGGACATGAAAATCATGGCGGCGGCTACGGTCTCTTTTATCGGGGCTTCCCCGCTCTCCGTCCTGTAGCCGCGCTGAAAAAGCGCCGCTCCGGAGAGATCTAGATAGAGGGAGCATCTGTCTCGTGCCATGTATGCGAATATTCGCAGATCCGGATCGTTTCTGTCAACGCTTGGCCTTTCTCCGCAGAGTTCTCTTAAACGGTCAACGACGGCGTCCTTGATTTTCATTGCGATGTAGCCGCTGTGCGAAAGGGCGCTGGAATGGCAGAACGCCGCCGCCGCCAATGTCTTTTTCGGAGTGATCCACTTCTCCCAGGGAAAGCTCTTCACTCCCTCGTAAAGCTCCTTCTCGCTGTGCGCAGGAAATCTGCCAAGAAGCATCTGGATCCTTTGCGCGATTCTGGAGTGGAGGCAGGCTTCCCAGGCATCTTCGATTTCGCCATTGAAAGGAACTCCTCCGCTGTTGAGACGGACTCCCTTGAAACCGAGTTGTATCAGTTCCCCTTGAAGAGCTCTTTCAGTCCCTGATGCAGCAGTGGCAAAAAACTCGATCATCTTTCACATAGCTTTCTGTCTGGCCAGCCAAGCCGGAACTGCTCCGACAGCACAGCGTCCGGCAATATTTTTTCGTCAACGTGTCCGTCGCAAAAAACAGCGTTCGCAAATTTGCCATGCCTGAAATGAGTTCTTGCCTTCACGTGCTCGTCCGCGTTTAAGAATGAATATCTTGCCCAGAAATAGTAGCCTTGTACAAGGGATGTTCCGTTCATGACCGCAGTATCCATATACAGAAGGGTCTTTTCCGGATGCTTCAACTGGGTTCCCTTGGCAGGACTTCCAACAGGAATGTCAGCGTCCGTGTCAGTCTGAGGAAGATCAGGATCGCCTCCCACATATTCGGCGTTTATGCCGTAGGAGCAGACATTCCCCTTTTTTGGAAGAGAACCGAGCGGAAAGGACGGGCATTCGAGGATATCGGGGTTTTTCAAGTGATCCGAAAGCGGGCTTCCGGCGTAGCTCAGCCCGTCCGTCCCCTCTGTGCCGCACCAGAATACGGTTTCCCCGTTCCGGAGAGTTCTGGCAAACGGATAATATCCGCTCGAATCAACATAGAGGCTATTTATGACTCCGAGCTGGGAGAGATGTGAAATGCATGCCGCCTTCTGGGCTTTTTCCTTTGACTTTCCTAGCATGGGCAATATCAGGACACCTAGAAGCGCAACAATGGTGATCACAAGCAAGAGCTCGATCAAAGTAAACTGCTTTCGAGTCATTTTGCACTGTCCTTTCTGCTTACGATTTTGACCCTGTTTATACTGAATTCGCCGGCATTCGATTCCACGGAAAAAATGATCTCTGAATCTGATTTCGCGGATGAGCACAGAACAATGAAATGTGGTGCGGAGCCAATCTCTTTCTTGTCTTCGGCAACCGAGCGTGTCTTGAACGATTTCAAATCCAGGTCTGAAAGAGATTTGCCCGCCATCACGCGCCAGTGCTCGGGAGACGAGCTTGAAAAATATTTTTTTAGAACTGCATCAATGTTTTTTGCATCAAGAATTATTTGTTCAATGAAGATCCCGACTTCCGGCGGCAGGCGCTTGTCATGCACAGGTCTTCTCCAAGGATCTTCTTCTGAAAAATACACGGAATTGGCTGTCAGCCAGATGAGAACCCAGAGGACGGCAATGGCAATGCCGGAAAATGTCCAGACAAAAATTTTCGCGTAGTCCGTCCGTTTCCGTTTGATATCCTGCTCGATCTGTATTTGCCGCTCGATGGCGGTGTTCACGGAATGGCTTTTTTCCTCGGCAGTCCGCTTCGAGTCCTCAGCCCTCATTTTTCTGGCTGCTTCCCTGATCTGCCTTTCTATTTCACTTGCGCTGGACATGATAGAAACAGCTTTCAACCTTTTTGTGGCTTTCCCCTGACTCCAATCAGAAACTGCCGTCTTCCCGCATCATGCGGAAGCATGAACTCATTGCCAAGAGTCCATTCGAACTCCGCGGCGCCGCCGGGTTTGCGAACTTCGCAAATCTCCCGCCCGCAGGATTCCGGCGTCTTATAAAGGACAAAAGCACCGTTTTTTCCGAGCATTTTTTCCGACTCTTCAAAAATTGCAGATGCCGTCGAAACCGCCCTGGCGACAATAAGATCGAATCTTCCTTTGAATTCGGATTTTCTGGACAATTCTCTGCCGCGCCCTTCGATGGGGTTGATATTTCCGGCTCCGCATGCGAGAGCCGCCTTGCGGACAAATTCGATCTTTTTATGAGAAGAGTCAATTGGAGAAAAGCTCAGTTCCGGCAGAGCCAGGGCAAGCGGGATGCTAGGTAGCCCCGCTCCAGTTCCCAAATCCGCGATATTTTTTTTCCCGGACAATGAGTCTGGAGCATGGAGAAGGATTGAAAGGCTGTCGCATATGTGCTTGATCCAGAAATCTGCAGGATTTCGGATCGCAGTGAGATTGTGCTTCTCTGATTCTTCGAAAAGGATGTCCATAAAGATCATCGTCTTGCGTAAAAAATCTCCACAGCCGGAGGGAAGGCAGGACGATATGAACGCCAGAGTCTCTTCGTCCGGCTCTTTGCCTGCCATGCTCATCTTGCCTGACCGAAGTAAAAGATGCCGAAGGAAAGAAACACCACGCCGTATGCAAAAAGCAGGATGGACGCGGATATTCTCCAGGAGTCGCTCTTTTGGAATCTGCGCAGAATGTCCCTGAGTAGATGCGGTTTCCCGGAGATCAGTATTCCAAAGCTTCCCATCAGAAGGCATAGGAGCGGGAGTGATGGTGCAAAGGGGCTTTTCAAGGCGAAGGACTCGAAAAGAAAATAGTGGGCGAGAAGGATGAAAAGCGCTCCGATCGCCCTGGCCAGGAGAAAATCCAGAAACATGTAGGCGACCCATGCGCAAAAAATTGCCAGCGGATAGAGATATTTGACCATCGAATCGGAAACGAGCGGTGTCGCCTCGTGGGCGCACCAGAGAAGGGCGAAAGTTCCCAGCGCAAGTCCCGCCAGTCTGTTCCTTGGAATCTTTTCGAATTCCGGACTCGAGCGGATCCGGCTAAGCGACAAGGCTCCCGCGCAAAGCAATGACGCCAGTGAGGCGCACAAAAGCGAAAATGGAAAAAGCATGCGAAAAAACTCCTGTCAAAATTTTCCCCAAGAATCAAGAAACACGATAAACTATTTGAAAATGTCAAACGGGAAGTATAGATTCAAAATGCGCTTAAATCAAGTTTTTTGACGCAGGTTTTTCAATAATAAGAGAGGATGATGCAATGCTACGACTGGGAGTAAATGTTGATCATGTTGCGACGCTTAGACAAGCCCGCGGCACCAAATATCCGGATGTGATTAGCGCGGCACTGCTTTGCGAAAAGGCGGGCGCATACGGGATCACGGCGCATCTCAGGGAGGACAGGCGCCACATCCAGGATTCGGACATGCAGTCTCTGGCGTCGTCCGTAAAGCGTCTCAACATGGAAATGGCTGTCACTGAAGAAATGATCTCGATCGCATGCCGCCTCAAGCCCGTCAACTGCTGTCTTGTTCCAGAAAAAAGACAGGAGCTGACGACCGAGGGCGGACTTGACATGCTTGCAGATTTTCCCCGCATGAAGAGCGCCGTTGGAAGACTCGGGAATGCGGGGATTGCCGTGAGTATTTTCATAGATCCGGAGCATGATCAGATCCGAGCCGCCTCAGATTCCGGCGCCCCCCTCATTGAACTGCATACCGGAACATACGCCCTCAGCGAAGGCGCCGCACGCGAACGCGAGATAGAACGACTTGCAAAAGCCGCCGATTTCGCTCATTCAATCGGACTGAAAGTGAATGCCGGACACGGAATTGACTACTCGAACATGGACGGAATTCTGCTAATTCCGCATCTTGTCGAGCTGAACATAGGACACAGCATCATTTCCAGATCGGTCTTTGTAGGAATATCCGAGGCCGTCTCCGAAATGATCCGGCTCATGGAGAAATATCGCGGATAGAAGCCAAACTTGCTCCGCCGATCTTCACTTGCCTTCTTCCAATTCCTTGTAAAATTCGGAGAGCTGATAGATTCTGTCCAAAGATTCGATATTACAGCCTGTCATGAAAAGACCGTTCTCTATATCCCCCCTCCAACTGGCTAGGAGCGCCTTTGCGATGCAGAAGTGAGCTTTTTGAGGGTTGCATGTTCTCAGGCATCTGTATGGACACCCGAATTTCTCTTTTTTCCCGGAAAGAACTCTTTCCACTAGCGGAGTTCTCAGGACTCTTACGGGCAGACCCACCGGGCTTTTTATGACGACAATGTCTTTCCTGCCGGATCTGATGAAAAGCTCCTTGCTTGCTGTGGCAATGCCAGCCTCCATTGAACAGATGAATTTTGTTCCAATCTGAACACCCTGATATCCGATCGCAAGCATTTTCCGGATATCCGCCAGATTTGCAATTTCTCCAGCGGCTATCAGGGGAACGTCTCCGTAGTTCATTTCCGACAGAACGGAAGAGGTCTCCTTGAAAAGCAGTTCGAAGGATCTGCTTTCTGGATTTTCTATGTCGTGCATGGTGAAGCCGAGATGCCCACCGCATCCGGGACCTTCGACAATGACGGCATCCGGCTTTCTGCCGTAGCGTTTTCGCCATGCAGTGAGAAGCACAGAGAGCGCTCTGCCGCTTGAAACGACGGGAATCAGCGCAATTTCCGAGCCTGCGACATATTCCGGCAAAGACAAGGGAAGCCCTGCGCCTGAAATGATGAAATCAGCTCTGGACGCAACGCTTTGTCTGACTATAGCTTCATAGTTCGAGAGAGCGACCATGGCGTTGACGCCTATAGGCCCTCGCCCCTGGGATTTCTCGCGAGCCGCCTTGATTTCAGCATCAAGCAGACGGTTTGACTCGTTGACAAAATCCGTTTTCGATTTTTCGATGTCCCCAAGTCCAACGCTTGCAATGGTGCCAAAGCCGCCGAGAACTGCGGTCGCGGCGGCTAGCTCCGAATTCCCGATCCTGACTCCCATTCCAGCCTGTACAATCGGCAGACGGCTTTCCAGTCTTCCTATCCTCAAAGGTCTCAATTTCATAGATTTCCAATTGTGAAAAGGGATAAATCTTGCACAGAAACTCAATTTATCAAACGACGGACGCCTTATTTTGACAGTTTGAAGCGAAATATTCATTTTTAGTGAATAAAACATGAAAAGTTTGAAGTCCTTTCGAAACAGTCTAGATTAACAGAAGGTGCGGTTCCGTGTGCGGTTCCGCAATTTGACTTTCTCCTCAAACAAAGGCCAGAAAATGAAAATTTTTCAAAAAACAAGCTCCAGCATCAGCTTTGCATCCGCCATGATTTTGACGTCAGCCCTTCTCCTTTCGGCAAGTTCCTGCGTCAACGTGAGCTACAGCGGAGCAAAATATCCCCCGACAGAAAAGGTCGAGGTTTTAAAGGACAAAACAGTGCCTGACGGCTACATTGTGATAGGAAAAGCGACTGCAAAAGGTCCGTCTGCCGATTTTTCCAACCAGGACATCATTAAAAAATTGTCTGAAAAAGCCAAAGAGGAGGGGGCAGACGCCATCATCGTTGTCTCGCTGGAAAAATTGCCCTACGCAAAAGTCAGAACGGACGAATTTCTAGATACGGACCAGGGGGATGCCAATCTTGGCTGGGGGCTGGACGACAGCTTCGAGGGCGACATCCGGCAGGTTGACTATGACTTTATGGAGACCGGCTCCGGAAAAACGCAGGAAACTGAAGTCTTCACGACAATCGTGAAATCTCTCTTCCTGAGAAAAAAGCAGTAGATACGTAAATGCCTGATTTCCAGTGCAGACCAGGCTGTGGCGCGTGCTGTGAGGCTATCTCCATTTCCTCGCCAATCCCGGGACTGCCAGACGGCAAGCCAGCAGGACTTCCCTGCCCACACCTTTCCAAAGACAAGCTTTGCCTGATCTACGGAAAACCTGAGCGTCCTGCTGTATGCGACGGACTGACAGCTTCCAAAGAAATGTGCGGCAACAATAGGGATGACGCATTTAAATATCTGAAAGAGCTTGAAATTCTTACCGCGCCCGACAGGAGCCTCTTGAAGGACCTATAAGAAAAATGAGAGCAAAACAGACAAGCTTCGTAGCCATTGCCCCCTGGATCGTCAAATATCTTCAACTTTCTCATAATTTTTGCTGGAATCAGCCAATATAATAAAAGGAGAATTTTCATTTTAATAAATTCAAATTGTGAATTTATTTTCCTTGAAAAACAATATCAGACTGATGGCAGTCAGGGCTTCTACTACAACACCAGCATCACATCAACTCCTGCCTGGGTCTTCATCGGGAGTGGCTCAGGAACAGTCACTTCCATCACGGCGTCCGCCTCTCTCAGCGGCGGAACCATCACATCTAGCGGGACAGTCGCCCTCGCCAACGGTTGAACCGGCGCAAGAAGCTCTCGGACTCGGCTCGATAGCAACGCAAAACGCTGACGCCGTCGCAGTCGCCAGCAACGGTTAGCCGTCCAGTGAAGCCCCTTAGAATTTTTTCTCGCACGAAGCCACGAAGAACACCAAGAAGATTCTTTTCCAATTTATATTTTCTTCCCTTCGGTCTCCGGATCTTGGGGTGAGATCATTTTCTTCTTTGTGCCTCTGTGTCTTTGTGTCTTTGTGCGATATTTTTTCTTATTCCAACATTGTGACATTTTTCCATTCCAGAGATTTGCCGCTGAATGCTTTTCCATTGAGCCAGATTTTCGCGCCTGAGCGTCGGGATCCTTCGAAGACCAAGTCCAATGAAGTATTACGGATGCGAAGTCCGGAAATTGAGATGCTTCCAAGATTTTCTGGAATGAACGGACTGAAAGAAATTCCTTTTTCGCTGGCTTCAATTCCGGCTATTCCGCGCAGAATCATCGAAATGAATGCGCTTGCGCTCCAAGACTGCCGTCTGCATGAGCTCCAGAGAATTATGCCGTCCTTGCCGTTTTCCTGCAATCCGCCGTAGGGCTCCGTATTTTCCGGATGGTATATTTCAGTGAACTGGGCATCTCTGCATGCATGCTCGGCAAGCGCGAAGAATTCATGCGAAAACGCCTTCATCCCGGAGCATTTTTTTGCGGCAAGCGCCCAGAATCCCTGCACATGTGGCCAGACAGTCGCACAATGCCTTCCAAAATGATCTGGTCCGGACTTCGAGTATCTTGCGAAGTTTGGCCATACACATGGGATGCCAGCCTTGCAAATGTGCTGGGTGCGCATGATTGCAGAAGCCTGCCTTTTATCTGCAATTCCAAAAAGAATAGCGAAGGAACTGCCCAAGCCCTCCTGGCTTTCACAAACCCCATGCGGTCCTAGCATGTAGACGTAGTTGCCTTTCTCTTCGCTCCAAAATTTCTCATTGATCGCCTTCTTCAATCTGCCGGCTTTTTTAAGGAACTTGGAAGCAGAAGGAATCTCCAGGCTTTTTGCCATGCGTTCCGCACAGATGTATGCATGATAGTAGAGACAGTTGCTCGAGAGGGAAAACATTGGCAGTCCAAAACCTTTTTTAGCAGACTTTCCAGGGTTTCTGCCAACCCAGCCTGCTATACCGCTCGAGCATTCCTTGTCCGCATAATACGAGGGGTAGCCGGCAATGCCGTCCTGAAAGCATGCTCCGCCTCTGAAAAGCCCAGTCTCGGAGTCAAACTCCTCCTGCTCGAAATATTCCAGGCTGTTCCCGACCGACTCGAAAGCCCTACGGAGAAATTTGATGTCGCCACTGAAGAGAAAATGGTTCCAGGCACCCATTGCCCAAATTATCGCGTCCCAATATTCTCCGGCAATTCTGAGCTTGCCTCCTTTGGATTCGGTAAGAACCGAAACAAGGGTGTTTGACGAGACTTCCGGAAAAAGCATGGATCCGCAGAACCACGAATTTATTGCGGCATCCCTGGTCCAAGGGGAAACATAGTCCAAGCCCGCCATTATCACAGGCTTCGGCTCCTTCAGAAGCCCGTCCTTGAATGGCTGGATATTTCCTGTCAGATCCCCAACAGCAATCCTGTAGGCGATCTCAACAGAACGATTCTCGCTCCTTACAACCGGATAATCAATACGCATGGTCTCACTCCAGCATTGATGAATTTTATAAAGCAAACGTCAAAACAGGACGAATCCGTCTGTTCTGATCTTGTTTCGAATTTCGAGCTTGGATATTTGGGTTTGGCTTATTTGCCTTCCCCCCTAAACAGGTCTGAAAAAAACAGTTCCCTTCGCAAGATCGAGCAGATCAATTTTCAGGTAGATGAAATCTCCGCACTTGTACCCGCGGATTCTGTCTCTGCCAGGGCTTCCGGGGTTGCGCCGTCCCGGCGAAAAGGGACCAAGCCTTTCTGAGAGCACAAGACCGTTCAGTCCGAAGGCTGGAAGATTGACAAGCAGTCCTTTTCCGGTGATTTTCAGGATTACGCCTTCGAGCGGCTCCGAGGCTTCGTCCATAAAATTATTCTTCAAAAAATGCAGTTTCATCCTGTCGTTCGCCGCATAATATGCCCTGTCGTTGTTCTCCTCCTTCGACGAAGTGTCAGCGGCGATCTCCTCGAAGTCTCTACGGCTTCTCATATGCGTCCTGCAGTCGGATGCAAGAAGCTGTTGGTGCACAGCCAAATCCGGATAGCGCCTTATCGGGCTTGTGAAATGCGAGTAGAAATATTTCCCTAGACCATAGTGCATCGAGGGCTCCGCCGAATAGACCGCCCTCGGGAGCGCCCTCAGAAATGAATCGCATATGACCTGCTTTTTGGGACCTTCAGGGAGCTCCGACAAGAACGCGTCGCATTTCTCCCTCCTCGAAATGTCCCCTGGATTGATGTCAAAACTGCTTCTCACGAACTCGCAGAATTCGGCGATCTTTTCCGGATCTGGCTCGTCATGGATCCTGAAGAGACCAGGAATGCCCTTCGCGTCGAGCTCCTTCGCAACCTCGACATTTGCGGCGAGCATGCACTCCTCGACAATGCGTTCCGCCTCCCTCTGCTTCTCCATTTTTATCCCGACAATCCGAGTTTCCGATTCGTCGAACACAGCTCTGGACGAGACAGTCTCCAAATTCAGGAAGCGCTCGGTGCTTCTGCGGAATTCGCGCATCTTGCGCGCAAGTTTCACAACGGAGCCCAGACATTTCAGAGAGTCGGCATCCAATTTCCCGCAAACGCCTTTTTCAATGAATGTCTGAAGATCGTCGAAGCTGAGTCTGGCACTCACCTTTATCGTGCTTCTCCTGCGGGACGAGGAAATGACTTCTCCGCTTTTGGCGTCAACTGCAATGAGGAGGCTGTTTGCCGATGAAATGCATCCCTCCACGAGGCTTGCCATGCGCGTGAAGCTCCTTGGAAGCATGGGAAGCGTCATTCCGGGAAGATATGATGTAAACCCTCTCTCCTTTGCCTTGAGATCAAACTCGGATCCCGGCCTGATCCAGGACGAGACGTCGGCAATATGAACACCAAGAATCGTCCTGTCTCCGTCGAGCTGTATCGAAACCGCGTCGTCAAAATCCTTTGCATCCGTAGGATCAATCGTGAATATTTTCAAGCCAGTCAAATCGAGCCTGTCAACTTTTGCGGCTTCGAGCTGGACAGCGCGCTCATTTTCATCTTCCGTGTAGGGTTTCAGGATGGAATACTCAATTCGGACGGCTTCGAGATCGGCCTTTATGTCTCCGACTTTTCCTATCACGGATTTGAATCGCGCCATACTCTTTTTCCGCCCCTTGTCGTCGGGGTTTGGCATTTCGGCTTCAATCCAGGAACCCTTCACAGCTTCGCTTGAGATGCCTGCGATCGGAATGTCGTTCGCGAGAAAATTGGAAAGAGGACGAATTTTTTTCCCATGTATGAGCTCTCCGACCGCGCTTTTACGCTTCCTGGATACTATCTTTATGACTTTGAACGCCGGATCGCCGAACTTTGTCCTGCGGAATTTTTCCGGCAAGGCTTCTGCGACAACGGTGTCGCCGTCAATCGCATGTCCTACATATTTTTCCGGAATGAAGAGATCTTTTCCGCCATTTTTTGGCTTGAGAAAGGCGAAGCCAGCTCTCGCGACGCTGAGACTTCCCTCCACGAGGCGTTTCTTTTGGGCACTGCGTTTTTTGGGGGGCGATTTCCTGCTTGTTTTGTTTTTCACTGTTGTTTTGCTCAATTCCCCAAGCCCGGTGGCGAGCTTATTTTTTCGGTTTTGACCGTTTCAATTTCCAAATAATACAAGTCGCGCTTGATCTTGTATCTCAGCACCTTTTTCTTGACAGTGCCGCTCACAGTGATTTTTTCGCCATTCTTGATATTCCTCAGCGCCATGTCGCATTTTTTGAATGCAACGACTGGAACTGCCGCGCTCAGCAGTGTGAACTTGTCCCTCGGAAACGCTTCTTTTATCCACTCATCGTTGTACATGGTGCTCGGGACAAAATCGTAGCCCTTCTGATCCGGCGTCGTCATTGTTTCGGAAGCCGCCACTACATTGTATATGAGTTCCATTGAAACCTTTTTGTTTTCGAAGTCTATGAGATCCGACATCTTCGTCGGATTAATCACTTCGTATTTTGATAGTCCAAGCTTGGTTGGCGTCGCAGAGGGCGCATCGAAGCAGATCGCCGATGAGCAGAACACAGCAACAACGAGAGCAAACCTTTTCATCTCCATATTTCCTCCTGTGAGAACTTTTAGATACTTATTCAGTGAAACATGCACATGGAATCCCAAAATCGGTGCTGGATTCGACATCGCTTCCGGCATCTAATCATAATTATCAAAAGCAAACCCGATCTTTCCAAAAAGACTGAGCTGTCTGATCCTTGAAATACACCCGAAAAAACGCTGAAAAATAGATCCCATGTAAAGTAGCCCTAATTCAAAAAAAATCAAATCCTGGGATCAGCGCCAAGTTTTTTTAGTATTTCCGCCGCTGTGCCGGTGCCCAGCCCAGGAACCAAGCTGACAATTTCTTCGACGCTCGCCTTTTTTATTCCTCCAATCGAGCCGAATGCCCTCAAGATACGGATTTTCCTTTCCTTGCCCACTCCTGCTATTTCATCCAATATTGATTCAGAGATTCTCTTGTCCCTGAGCGTCCTGTGATAGGATATAGCAAAGCGGTGGGCTTCGTCTCTGACCGCCTGCAATAGCTTCGATGCCGCCCCATCTCTATCTGTATCAAGCGGATCGGAGCGACCGGGAACAAAAATCTCCTCTCTGCGCTTGGCAAGGCCTATGACAGGAACCGGTGGCAGATTGACAGATGCCATGGCGGAAATCGCCGACGACAACTGTCCTTTTCCCCCATCTACAAGAATAAGATCCGGCAGAGACTGTCCTTCCTCAAGAGCGCGTCGGTAGCGCCTTGATATCATCTCCCTCATCATTGCGAAGTCGTCGGACTGAGCGACCGTCTTTATCTTGAAGCGCCTGTAGTTTTTCCTGTCAGGTCTGCCGTCGTAAAATGAAACCATTGAGCCGACCGCGAAAAGACCGGATATGTTCGAAATATCAAACGCCTCTATTCTGCGCGGAGTAGAAGAGAGTCCAAGGAGTTCGCCAAGCTCCCTTGCGCCTTCACTTCCGATTTCCGTTCCAATCGAACTGCGCTCGAAGCTTCTCGCCTTTTTGGAGAAGATTTCCTCGACACCCGAAACGGCGTCTCTCAGCTTTGCGGCGAGTTCATAGTTTCTTGCGGACGCGGCATCTGACATTTTTGTGCGGATTTCGCAGATCAGTTCCTCTGTGTCTCCATTTGCTATCTCAATCAGACGCGAAATCCGTTTCCCATAGTCTTCGGCACTTATCCTGCCGATGCAAGGGGCGGAGCAGTGCTCGATTGTCTTTCTCAGGCAATGCCTGTGATCTTTTTCATCCGGAATCGGAGACTTGCATGATCTCAGCCCAAAATGGCGGTTCAGAAATTCAACTAGAAATTTAAGTATTGTCCCTTTTGGAAACGGACCAAAATAGAGGGCTCCGTCATTTTTTCTCAGCCGGACAAGCTCTATTCTTGGAAGAGCCTCCTTCTGGTTTATCTTCATCATTAGGAAGCGCTTGTCATCCCTCATCAGGATGTTGTAGTATGGCGAATAGTCCTTGATGAGGCGGGACTCGAGGACAAGAGCCTCGTTTTCACTGTCCACGCCTTTAGTCTCGAAGGAGGCGATCGAATTGATCATAGAGCGGATCTTGGGATCTTCCTCCTCGCGATCCGATCTCCGGAAATATCGGCTTAACCTTTTTCTGAGATTCTTCGCCTTTCCAACGTAGATGATTCTCCCGAAGGAGTCCCTGAAAATGTAGATCCCGGGCCCCGAACCTATCTCTCCGGACCGGAAGCTTTCCAGCAATGTTTTTCTATCCTCAAAAGACATGTCCCGCCTGCGTGAATATTAAGCGAAAAGAATTAGGCAAAAGCCTTCACTTCGCTGAACTCTTACACGAAAAAACGTAAAAACGAGTCAAATATCCCGAAAAATGCATTTTATATGCAGATAATGTCGCTCTGTCCGTAAAAGTTTTTCGTTCACAGTTCACGAAGCGTACACGATGCACGTAACAAGAGGATGCTTACGAGAACATGAACGCAAACGATCTGGACTGCGACCAATAATTTTCCGCTTTTGCTTTGCCGGAGATTCTTCTCCGGCAGTTTTACGGAGAATGATCGCCGCCAAGATAAAGAGACAAGAACTTGTCCTTCTCACAAAGGTGCAAAGGCACTAAGGAAGAATGAAACTTGCCTTTCCAGGAAGGACAATTATTGGGCATCAGACAGACGGACAAATCCAAATTTGCCCGTCTGTCCGCGGCCAATCAGATTGTTTATCTTTGTGTGAGATAAAGTTCAACTGCCAATGGTTTAGGAATTTATGCTGGAGTGACAACAAAGTGTAATCTGTATTTCTTGCAATACCATCAACTCTTTGGAAGTCAAACAGTTAAACATAATTGGCGGAGAGAGTGGGATTCGAACCCACGATACGGTTGCCCGTATACAGCATTTCCAGTGCTGCGCCTTCGACCACTCGGCCATCTCTCCATTTGTCTGGAACAATTTGCAAGAGCTCTGAGGGGTGTGAATCTATTCCTTTGACGGACAAAAGTAAAGCTAGAATCCCAAAAAAGAGCTTGAAATTTTCGTAAATGCAAAGATCCTCGCCATCTCCATAAATGGAGTCCCTCGTTGGATAGCTTTATGTGCATGCCGACGTGAAGAGCTCTGCTGTGAACGTGAACGAACTCCCAATCCGCTTTCCACTCCTTATTCTTGCAGTAGGGCTTGAACGATAGCACGAGCCCCTGAAAGAAGGGAATTACGCCCGGAGATGAGAAGATAGGTTGAAATAAAGCATTTTCGGAGATAATGTACCAGCTTTGGGACTGGTTTACGCTTTTTTTAATCAAAGGAAATTGCAACTGAGCTATGAAGATATCCACGCACGGTTTGAAAATCTCTCCCGGGAAGCACAAGTACAACGATCCAATACTGATCGAGCTTGAAAAAAAGTTTCAGCCTAAAAAATTCTCGCCTTTTTTCTTCGAGTTCCTCTCGGAGTCCTTCGACAAGGGCGACGCAATAGCTATTCTCGCGTCGCAAGTTCTAGATCTGCTCATTCTCGACATGGAGAAGCTCGAGTCGAGGCTGGAGCGATCTGAGAACGATGCAGAGAAGGCTGTGATCAAGGCTTGCCTGGAAAAGCTGGAGTCAGAAATCCCCCTCTCGGAACAGGGACTATCTGGCGATCTGTTTGAAATGGTCAAATCATTCTCCCCCCTCAGCCTGAAGGCGGTGCTGAAAGTTGATGGTCCGGAACCAAATCCGGACGACGTGATGAAGGGGATATTGGAAAAGAGCGGGCACCTCTTTTTCTACACGGCAGGAAAGGACGATGTAAGAGCCTGGATAGTGAAAAGCGGCTCGACCGCCCTCGACTGCGCCGGAAAGATTCACAGCGATCTCGAAAAGGGCTTCATCAGCGCGAAGGTTATCAATTTCGAGATTTTCAAAAATCTGCACAATTTTCACGATGCCGAACAGAAGGGGCTCATGAAAACAGTGAAGGCGGACTTTCAGGTCTCGCACGGCGACATAATAGAAATCGTGTCCGGAAACGCCAAGAAATAAATATGAAATCAACATTAGTCTCTCTCATTTTGCTGGCATCCACTCTGGTCGCTCTGTGCGACTCTCCGGGTTCAGCGCAAAATTCCAAAGTCGCTGAAATCGCGGACAGGATGAAGGCCGCCGCAGATCCGAACGGCGCATACAAAAAATCATACTCGTATTCTCAGAAGCAGAAGCTGGAAGCAGGCGGAAACACATACATCATGGAAACCGTCTACAAGGTTCCAGCAATGTCGAAAACTGAGACGACCATCAACGACAAGCTTATAAACACTCTGATTTACAATGACGGGAAAGCCTGGAGCATTGACCCCGATGGAGAAAAAACCGAAATTGGGGGCGGCGAGCTCCTCGCTTTGACTGTCATGAACAAAATGCAGAGTCCAGACGCGTCCCTATGCAAAATATTTGAAAAAATCACCATCAAAGAGGGCAAGCTTGGACAGAACGACTGCTTCATCCTCGAGTGCGAAGCCGGCGGTCCCGACATCTACAAGATGGATTTTTACGTGGACAAAAAAGACTATCTCACAAAAAAAATGGTCACGAGCAGAAATGGAAGCCCCTATGTTGCTGAAATAAAGAAATATTCGCTCCTGCAGGGGGTTCTGCTCGCGTCAGAAACCTCGGTTGAATACAATGGATCGAAGAGCCTGATATATCTTATGGACTACAAACTGAACATTGACATTCCTGACAGCAAGTTCAAACCCTGAAATTTAGGCTTTGCACTTTATTGCCGTCATCAGCCGCAACGCTGCATCTGATATAGCCTGAAAGTTCCACCCCCAGGACTGGGAAATTAAAGCAATTCCGTGCAGGTACACTGGCGGTGTATTTTCACAGAGATTCGCATATTTCAGATGTCCGAACCTCCGTGATTTTTTATTGGCACTTTTGGTCTTAAGTATGGCAGTTATTCCGAAACTGCCTTGACATCTTGAGGCGTTCTCGGAAAGACGGCATACTGGCTTCGTATTCAACTCAATTTATGCCGCACATTCAAGCTTAACTGTTACGCATCTTGTTGCACTAAGGTCAGACAACCTGATCCGTGGAAATTGCTATTGTTGGGATTTGTCGGTCTCGGGGTCGGAATCGGGATCGAATATTATTCCCATGCATCGATTTTTGATTTTGAATAGAAAATCCCCGTCCCCTTTATCAGACAAAATTAAGGA
>DYRX01000327.1 GCA_020718525.1 Victivallis vadensis | reverse complement strand
CGATTACGATAGCGATTACGACAACGATAGCGAGTCTTGGAACGTCCCGGCGTCGCCGGTTAAATTTTGTGCATGCCCGGTCTTTTGTCGAGTCGAAATGTAAAAATGTAGAAAGTTGATAATGCCCCCTGAAGGATGGCAGTTCCCCCTTTAGGACGTGTCATAGAGGCGGAATTCTAAACAAGTATTGCAGGCGTATGAGTTATATATTTCTTCTCGCGGCGTCTTTCTCCGCGGCATTCGCCCTCGGATTCACTAAGTTTTTCGGCATGACTTATCTTGCCGAAGGAGTATATTCCAGCGGATCCAAGACATGGGTCATACAGGCAGTCGGAGCGCTGATGACTCTAGGTCCGACTCTCGCCTATGTCCTCGCCGGACCTTTCGCCGCGTCATCCAGGAAGTGGAAGGTAATGTTTGTCGGAGCGCTCGGCGCGGCTTTCGCCGTAATGCTTGGCTCGGGGCTGGCGGATGCAAGCGTCCTGGCCGTATGGGCGGCCCTCTTTGCCGTCGGCTTCTCCATGGGTATATTCAGCGCCGGCAAAATGTCATCGGCACCCTTGGAGGCGGAACGCGGGGTTCATTCGATCTTTACGATCAACGCATACTTGTCTGTCGGATTTCTGGGTGGAATTCTTTCCGGCGCATACTTCGGCACCCTCGCATATGAAAAGATCCGGGGGACAGGCGCTTTGCTTTCCGTTGCATTTTTTCTCCTGACCGCAGTCGTTTCCATTCCATGCCGCTACAAGTCTGAAAAGCCAAGGCGTTTCAGGGATTCCCTCCACAAGCTTGGAGCTGAAACCATATCCCTTCTGCTCAGGTTCCCGCTTTACCTCATCTCAAGTCCTCTCCTCTGGGGGATCGCAGGAGCGACTGCGCTTGCAATGACAGCCTATGCGGAAGAAGCTGGTCTTGGCGGCGCTGCCAAGTGCAGTCTCATGTCGCTTTACGCCGCACTTGGATCTATAATCGGCAATCTAGCTTCCCCTCCGATGGCTAGGCACCGTTTCATCTGGGCTTTGGGGCTTTGCGTCGGAATGACCGTATTGGTAGCCGGAATGCCGGGTGCAGTCTCCTTGAGCCTGCAAATGGGCATTCCTCCCTCAAGCGTCTATTATATCATGGCTGGCTACCTTGTTGTTCTCGGATTCTTCTTTGGAAGCGCCACAAACCTTGTGGATGCCGAATATCTCAGGCTTGTGAGAATCATCGGCAAGGAGGGTGAAGGCGCCGCCCTGCAGAGCGCAATGATATCGGTTTTTTCGTTCGTGATCGGCGGCACGCTTGGAATTTGCATATTCAGTGGATGGCTTAGCCCTGTGACGCAATTCCTGATTCTCGGACTTCTTTCCCTCGCCGCCCTTGCAGGATTCATGGCGCTGGCACTGATCTCAGGAGACTTGAACGGTCTATTGAGACTTGCAATCAGGATCAGCGCAAAGATTGTCCTGTCAATACGTTATAACATAAAGATAGAGGGACTTGAAAAGCTTCCCTTTCCTCCAAGAAAACTTCTCCTCCTCCCAAACCACCCTGCCGAAATAGACCCGGTCATATTGACGATATGGCTGTGGAAGCATTGCGCCCCTCGTCCGGTGGTAACAGAAGTTTTTTTCAACGACAAGCTTCTCGGTCCGATCATAAGGCTGACGGGAGCCTTTGCTATGCCTGATATGGAGGCGGGATCGAGCAGATACAAGAGCATAAGGATTGACAAGGCCCTGTCCAGTGCGATATCGGCGCTGAAGTCCGGCGACAATGTGCTTATGTATCCTGCCGGACGTCTCTCATCTTCCGGCCTCGAGCGGCTCGGAGCGGCGTCAGGTGTTTCCAGAATACTGTCTTCAGCGCCAGAAACGCAAGTCGTCATGGTCAGGACCAGAGGGCTCCGCGGAAGCTCCTTCTCGAGGGCGACGCCGGAAGATGGCGCCCCGGATTTTGTCAGGGCGGCCAAAGCCGGATTTCTGGCAGTCCTGCGCAATCTTGTATTTCTCACGCCCAGACGCAAGATTGAAATAACCATATCTATCCCGGAAAATTTTCCGGCAAACGAGGGCAGTCTCGCCATAAATAATTATCTGGAGGCTTTTTACAACGCCGGAGGCGAGGAAGCATTGGAGCTGACTCCCCTGGACTTCTGGGGCAAACCGCGATCCAGTTCTTCTGCGGACAGAACAACTGAAAAGGCACCGGATATTTCAGGCGTTGATCCCCAGCTTGCCGAGTCCGTGCGCCGCTCCCTCTCTTCTAAACTGCAGATAGAAATTGAAAAGATCAGACCCGAGGCCAGGCTCGCCGAGGATCTTGGAATGGACTCTCTCAAGAAAACAGAGATATTGATCCTTCTTGAGGATGAATTCTTCGCAGTCAATGTGGAAATGTCTGATATCAAGACAGTTGCAGATGTCATGCTTGCCGCGTCTGGAGCGGCGGCATCTAAGAATAACACGACATCTCAGCAGACCCCCGCCGGATGGATTGTGCCGGACACTCCGCCTCCAGTTATGCCGCCAGAAGGATCAACTTTGCAGGAGTCTTTCCTGATCTGCTGTGAAAGAATGGGCGATGTCCCGGCAATGGCGGACGATTTGAGGGGCGTCATGACTTGGCGCAGGATGAAGATTGCCGTCCTTCTGCTTGCCGATCTGTTCCGCAAAATTCCAGGAGACAAGCTTGGCATAATGCTCCCTGCATCGGCGGGAAGCGCACTCTGCATCATGGCGGCACTAATGGCCTCAAAAGTGCCGGTTATGATGAACTGGACTGTAGGCCGGAAAAATCTGGAGGCCGCGGCGAGGCTTTCCGGGATAGGAAAAATTATTACTTCAGGCGCATTTCTTGACAAGCTTGTGGTCGCGGATTTCGGGGAAGTTGAATCAATGCTTCTCTTCATCGAGGATCTGAGAAGTGAAATAGCTCTTCCGGAGAAACTCTTCGCCGCAATGCTGGCTCGGCGGGGCCACTCTCAGATAATTGACGAATTGGGTCTGCGGAAGATCCGCCCGGAGGATCCTGCGGTGATCCTTTTCACAAGCGGCTCAGAGTCGTCCCCCAAGGGCGTCCCACTTTCCCACTTCAACATTCTTTCGAATCTAAGGTCGGTACTGCAGGCGGTGAGCTTCAATACGGACGACGTCCTCCTCGCCATGCTTCCTCCTTTCCATTCCTTCGGGTTCAGCGCATGCAGTATCTTCCCCATGGTAAGCGGCTTGAAGGTCGCATATTTTCCAAATCCGACAGATTCAAGGAAAGTTGCGGAGGCCTGCAGGAAATGGAGGGCGACCGTCCTCCTCGGCACCCCGACTTTTGCCGCCGCAATACTGAAAGCGCCCAAGGAGGATCTTGAGACACTGCGCATTATTGTAGTCGGCGCCGAGAAAGCTCCAGCCTCCCTTTTCAAGACCGTAGAAACATTGGGAAATGGGGCAATCCTCATCGAGGGTTATGGAATTACAGAATGTTCTCCCTTCCTGGCGCTGAACCGGATAGGAGACAAGCCGGAGGGAGTGGGCAAGCCTCTCCCAGGCATCCAAATGCTCGTCGTGGATCCGGAAACCCACAAAGTCCTGCCGTCCTCCCAGAGAGGGCTTCTTCTGGTGAAAGGCGACAACGTCTTTTCCGGCTATCTCGGAAACAAGCCCGATCCCTTCCTTGAAATAGACGGTGTAAAATGGTACTCGACAGGTGATCTTGGCTATCTTTCTCCTTCAGGTTCCCTGATAATTGCGGGCAGGATAAAGAGGTTTGTCAAAGTCGGCGGCGAAATGGTGAGCCTCCCGGCAATAGAAGAGGAATTGTCGGCTAAATGGCCTCCAGGCGATGAGGGCCCGAATTTTGCCGTCGTCCCAATTGAAAAGGAAGGGCTCCGCCCTGAACTTGTGCTTTTCACTCCCATTGACATCACAAGGGAAAACGCCAACGATGTTTTGGCAAACGCAGGCCTGAGCAACATCTACAGGATAAGCAAGGTGCAGAAACTCGAGTCGCTTCCCATCCTCGGCTCCGGCAAGACCGACTACCAGACCCTCATACGAAAGCTCCTCGTCTGTCTTTTCTTCTTGTCAACATGTTTCTTCTCCTCAAATCTATCCTCTGATGACAATTACAGGTATTTGATTGAGTGCGACGGGCTCTATGGCTATATTGATATGACTGGCAAAGTAGTTGTCCCTCTTCAATATGATAAAGCCTCAGAATTTAACAATGGCCTGGCTTTCACTGAGAAAAGCAAAGATTCTTCCTACATTGATATTTGCGGAAATACAGTTATA